>CAZJYO010000172.1:0-6219 GCA_964550275.1 uncultured Chitinophagales bacterium | reverse complement strand
CAGAACAGATGCTGCCAGAGCAACGGACTTCCTCCGCCGCTGTATGCTTGTGGAACGCCACTGACAACAAGTCCGCTTGGCATGAAGAAACTTGTGCCAGCAACACGATCCATAAGCTGGAGAATACCCGCAGCTTCAAGCGGTGGAAACGCCAGAAGCAAGAGAAATGATGTGACAAGCTGAGCCCAGACAAAAAACGGAAGCCGCATATACGATAAGCCGTTTGCGCGGAGCTGAACAATGGTCACAATAAAATTAACGGAACCAAGCAACGATGATGTAATGAGGAACACCATACCGAGCAGCCAGTATGTTTGGCCGACCGTGGCAATAACGGAAAGCGGCGCATAAGATGTCCAGCCGGAATTTGCAGCGCCGCCGGGTAAAAAGAAACTTGCCAGCATGATTACGCCGCCGCAGAAATACACCCAGTAGCTCGCCATGTTGAGTTTCGGGAAAGCCATATCCGGGGCGCCGATTTGCAGCGGCATCACATAGTTGCCGAATGCGCCGACAGCAAGGGGAACAACGCCAAGGAACACCATGATCGTCCCGTGCATAGCGCCAAGCTGGTTGTAGAACTCAGGCAACATGATCCCTTCGGGCATGTTCTCTGCACCCATAAGGTCTGCCAGCCATTTCAGAGGAAAGGCTTCTCCGGGATAAGCCAATTGCCACCGCATGATCATCATCAGCGAGAAGCCGAACAACAAAAAGACCAGCGACGTTATACAGTACTGAACGCCGATAACCTTGTGATCCGTGGAGAATACATATTTTCTCCAGAAACCTAACGCATGATGATCGCCATGATGCCCTTCGTGGTCATGGGTGCCCGCCTTCACTGTCCCTCCGTGATGGTGTGTACTATCGTGTGCCACCGTTGCTCCTTTCGCTGGGAAGAGTAGAAGATTACTTCAAGGCAAACTTGAAATCTGCCGTGGTAGCACCGGTTGCACCCACTTTCACTTTGGCGGTTGCAGTGCCGAGTTTTTCATGCCATGCCTCAATGGTGTAATCACCGGCAGGAAGCTTTTTCAAGTTGAAAGAACCATCGCTTCCCGTAACGGCATAGTACGGATGACTAAAGACACCGATGTACGCGCCCATCCACGTGTGGACTTCGCATTTCACCTTGAAGACCTCCGGCTTGTCGAATTTCTTGGTGAGCGTCATCCCCTTCTTCGGCTGGGCCACATTAAACTCTGGATTTGCCTTGGAGAGCGAGTGAACGTTGTGGAGCGTCGGGTCACTGTTCTTCACCACAAGTTCCTGTCCCGTTTGAATGCCGAGAACGTGCGGCTTGTAGACACACCCGACCTGGTCGAATTCTACCTTTGTTGCCGGAGCATCAAACTTCTTGGAACCAAGGCCCTCCTTGACGTACACCAGAACATTCATCAGTGTGCCGTTTGCGTTGGCAACAACATCTTCGCCGACGACAGGGTCTTTATGCGCTTTTGCGCACACCGGGTCAGCGCTCATCTTCAGTTTTTGACCTTTGGGGGCTGTCCCTTCAAAGGAAACCTTTCCCGTAACGTCACCGCCGAATGCGGTAAACGCAGTACAGGATATGATGAGAAGAGCAAGAGTCTTTTTCATTGTATCTCCGATAGTAAGTATTGTGATTATTCTCGAGAACTAATTCCGCCGCGCGCAGGGCCGCCCATGGTCATGACGTAATCGCGAATTGCCTGCATTTGCTTTTGTGCATCACCGTTGAGAACATCCGGCAACGGGGATTGGCCGTCGGGAAAAAATGTTGGCATGCGCGTGCCTGGCTGAATCTTCCCCGGATCAGCCAGCCAACTCACAATCCACTCAGGTTTCAAGCGATTGCGTGCCTTTGCCAGATTCGGCGCAAGGTCCGAGGTGTTGACTTCTCCGCCTTTCGGCGCGCCCTCGCCTGCAGGGTGACATTTTGCGCATTGAAAATCATTAAAGATCATTCGTCCTACCGGCAGCGTCTCCGGGTCCGGTTGAAACTCGGCATAGTTCCTCATCTCCAAATGTTGATTGCTCAGGCCAAGGAAATACTGTGTAAGCCCGCTGATTTCCTTTTCCGAAAAATGGAATGTGGGCATCCGTGTTGCAATCCAGGGACGAATCGAATTTGGTTTCCCCACGGTTGACGGATTTTCAAGAAACGCATAGAGCCATGGTTCCTGCACTTTTGCCCCTTCACCGCTAATAGGCGGCGGAAGAAATGCCGGATCCTCAAGCGTCGCGCCTATGTATGCACCGGAGCCCTCAAGTTCGTGACACTGCTGGCAATTATACATCGTGGCCAAACGGCGGCCGGCTTCTATGTTCTGTTGTTTTCTGTCGAACGTTTGAACAAATTTCTTGTCCGGCTCTTCCTTTGTCTGCGAGAGGAGAAACATCCGGAGAAGTTTGATCTCTGCATCATTGAATGCAAACACCGGCATCTTCTGCGGAATGCGGTCCGTCTCAAACACGCGCGAATTCTTCAGCTTGTTCTCCACCCAGTCAAACCACGTATGCTGCACATGCGTGTCGCCGAAGTCCATCTCTTCCACTTTCTTCCTGCCGAAATTTGAGAGCGAAACGCTGACACGTCCCTCTTTTTCCATCCCCGGAATAACGTGGCACCCGTTGCATCCGTACTCGCGTACGATGGATTCGCCTTTTTTGATCTTTTCCGGAGAGTCCACATCAATAGCATGCGGTTCAAACGAACGCTCGTCCTTTAAACCGGAGAGGTACGCTGCAATATCGCGTGCTTCACCGTCGGTAAGGCGCAGGCTTGGCATTTTTGTCGTCGGATTATAGTGACGCGGATTGCGAATCCAGTCATACATCCAGTCCGCGCTCACTTTGCTGCCGATGCGAGTCAGCTCGGGAGCTATGTCGAAACTCGTTCCTCTTGCTTCACGAACACGGGTGTCTTCACCAATGGCATGACACGCCTTGCATCCAACCGACTCAACGAGCTTCTTCCCCTGTACCGCACTGCCGCCGCTTGCAGCCCCACGCGCAAGAGAGAAGGGGATCGTCTTCGAGAGACTTACGAGATACGCAGTCACTGCTTCCGTCTGATCATCCGTCAGCAGGAAGTTGGGCATCCGGGTATGGGGATTGTAGTCTTTAGGATTTTTGATCCAGCGGTACAACCATTGAGCGTTCGTCTTCTGCCCGACGCGACCGAGTTCCGGCCCCACCTTCGGAAGATCGGTGTATCCCTTTATTTCATGACAACCGTGGCAACCGGATTCAATCATCAAACGCTTCGCCTGTGTGTACTCCGGCGCGTGGGAAAGCGTACTTTGATTTTCGTGGCATTCCTGACATGAAGCGTAAACATCTTTGCCTCGCAACAGGGGGAACTCCCAATAGTGGTCGTCTTCGCCATGCGCAAATCCTGAGGTGAGCGTCGCGCCCTGACCGCGATGACATGGCGTACAGCCAAAAACCTCCGGGTTGTGCAGTGCCAGCAGCTCGGGTTTCGGATGATTCTTGAATTGAGGCGGCGTTGTTTCGTCATCCATCAATTCCTCGTTCCATCCGAGATGACAGGTCTGACAGCGGTCGATACGCGCTTTCGGATCGTTGAACGGATTCCTGTCATAGTCCAACATCATCACTTGTTTGATCTCAATGCTGGCGGAACGAAGCCGTCGAAGCTTGGTCTGCCACTTGTCGATGTTCTTCCCGAGGTCGGCAACATCCGCCTGCGCCTTCTTCAAATGTTGCCGGTACTCATTTAGAATATGAAGTAACGAGTCGCGTGAACGGGTTATTTCTTTTATCGCACCCTGGCGTCGCGCCATCTCCGCTTCGTTTTCGTCCAGCTTGGCCTTCTCGCCTGCATCTTCCTTTCCATCATGAACCGATTTCTTGTAGAAGTAATACGCTTCATCTCCCCTGCTCTTGGCAAATTGATACTCACGCTGTTCATTGATCAACGACTCAAGCACATCGTTGTACGTTTCCTGCGTGGATACATAGCGGTTTCCGGTCATGGAATCATGTGCCGCCCGCACAACAACATCAAGTTCCAAAAACGTAGCCGAATCAAAATCCACAATTGCCTGGTCCAACCGCTCCTGCGCCCGGGCTTCCGCCAGCTTGTAATAGGCGCGCTGTTCATCCTTCCATGGACGGCGTGTGGCAACCTCGTCAATCACCGCCCACATAGTTCCCAGGAAGAGAATCCCTGAAAAAACAAGGTAGTACGAACTGAAGTTGCGTGACTCAATAGGAGTTTCGAGGCGCTTTTTAAACAACGTTGAATCCTCTTTGCGATCTCATGCGGGGTTGGCGGGAATTAGATGTTGAAGTAGGGGGTAACAAGAATGTATTTGATGTTAAAGAGAAGGCGAAGCAAAACCTTCACAGGAACGGCCATCATTGTCAGAAAGAGAAACGCTGTTACCGAGTAACCAATGGGCCCCATCTTCCTGATGTAATCCGTGTTTCGTTTCCAAAAGTAAAACGCGGCTCCAAGTCCGAACCAGAAGAGAATCGTCAATGAACCCACGATCATCGCAAGCGGATTCAGCGAATCATCCACGAGCCGTGTGGGGATGTTGAAGAAGAATTCGGTAAAGTCCACGTTGACAAGAGCCACGACGCGGTGTGTATCCCAATATTCCCATGGAAAAAATAAATTCCAGCCCGGTCCACGGAAGAATGTTCCGAGGACAATCAATGAAACCCACATGATCAAGAATCCGAAATGGAACGTCAGGATCGCAAACCAGCGTTCTTTGAATGTGTAATAGCCGTTGCCCTTGGGGTTAATGTCGATATAGGGAATCGCGCAGAGGCCCATAATAATAAGCGTCGGAAGGACGACGCCTGCAATCCACGGATCGAAGTACACCAGGATTTCCTGGAGGCCGAGAAAATACCACGGGGCTTTGGATGGATTGGGCGTCAACGCCGGATTTGCAGGTTCTTCGAGAGGAGCATCGAGCGTTATCGACCAGATGGTCAGTACCGCCATGACAAAGAGTGCTGCGAGAAATTCCACCTTCACCAAATAAGGCCACACCTGAACTTTGTCCGAGAGCTTTGCCTCTTCAGGAGAACCGGCTTTGTCATTCTTGAGTCCCTTCGCCGTTGCATACCATGTGTAATACACCGTCAATCCCAACATAAGAACAATCGGGATGTTGTCCGGCTTGGAAAGAATCTTGATCAGGTGTTCCATGGGTCTTGGGGTGATTAGGATTTCTTGGTGTCTGAAGTCGGACCGGAGATTCCTCCATCCTTGCGGATTCTCCAGAAGTGAACAATCATCAGCACGGCGCCGACCAGGGGAAGGAAAATGCAATGGAGCACATAAAAACGCAACAGCGTTGGAGGGCCGACTTGCGTTCCTCCGAGTAAAACAAAGCGTACGTCGTTGTCGATTTTCATGCCGAGCTCCGGCCCGAACGGACCTTCATGACCGAGCAACGGTGTCGCGCGCGCCATGTTCGTTCCCACCGTAACGGCCCAAATAGAAAGCTGGTCCCAGGGAAGCAGATAGCCGGTAAAACTCAGGAAAAGCGTCAGGGTAAGGAGAATGACGCCGATAACCCAGTTGAATTGTCGCGGCGCTTTGTAGGAACCCGTGAGAAAGACACGGAACATATGAAGCATAACAGTGATAACCATTGCGTGCGCCGACCAGCGATGCATGTTTCGCATGAGCGGGCCAAACGCGACGTCATTCATCAGGTACTTCATGTCGTCATAGGCATATTCCGCCGCCGGCCGATAATAGAACATCAGGATAACGCCGGTGACAGTAAGGACAATGAACAAGAGAAACGTAATCCCCCCCATTCCCCACGTGTAGCCGATGTTGGTCGCATGCCTGCTGATGCGCACCGGATGCAGATGAAGAAACACATTGTCGACAATCTGCAATGCGCGGTTACGCTGCGTGTCCTCGTAGCTATGCCGGAAGATCGAACGGTAGATTTCCGTCCGTTCCATCTTCTGCTTCATCTGATCGATTATGCCGAGCATCGTGATTCCGGGATTCGTTGTAAAGTACTTAAGCGTATTTCAGGAATGCATCCGGCTTGGACCATTCCTGCTTCTCATACAAAAACTTGATGTTCCGGTCAATGAGAATCTGTCCGTCGTCAGCCATGGTGATCTTTAACCGCTCAAGCGGACGCGGCGTCGGCCCTTCAAAGTTCACACCGTCCTTAAAGTAACCGCTGCCATGACACGGGCATTTGAACTTTGCTTCCGATGGCA
>CAZJYO010000171.1:0-6252 GCA_964550275.1 uncultured Chitinophagales bacterium | reverse complement strand
ATTTTTGCCAATCCGTGTCTGCCTGTACAATACCGGACCTTCCGATGTCATCTTAATCACCAGGGCGATGACGAGAAAGAAGGGGAACAACACAATCAGCGCCAAGGAAGCAAGGACAACATCAAAAACCCGCTTGTAGGTTTCGTTGATCGGACTCGGCGCCCGTTGTGACACGGAAATAATCGGCATGTCGCCGTAGTGTTCAATGAACATTCTCGACGGAATCACCTCATACATGGGCGAACAAATTTTTACCAGAAGATTGACATTGGCAAACCCGTCCACGAGATCAAGAAACCGGGAATGGTCCATGTTGTCAACACAGATAACAACTTCCCGCGCGCCCGTAGACGAAGCGCTTTGTTCGATGTCTTCAATCCTTCCGATCACTTTTGCGCCGCCAAAGACCGGCGTTCCCGGTGCAAGAGTGTTATCAAGAAATCCGGCAACGTCGATGCCAATATGCTTGTTCAGAAACAAGGTGACGGCAAGCTTCTTTGCTGTTTCTCCAGCACCCACCAGTAACACTTTCCTGCGGATGATTTTGTAACGGGAAAGGAGCATGTAGAGATTGCGGAGGAAGAGAATCCTCACAACAATGATTCCAACAAATGCGATACCGGTCACTTCCGCGATAAACAGACGCTCATTGATCACGGGATGACCGGAAATCACTCCCACCAGCGCTCCGCCAATGACCGTAAGAAGAATGGCAAGGAACGACCGCAGGATCTGGCTGGTCACGGTAACAATCACGTTGAGCTTGTACAGATTGAAGTAGTGAAAGATGGAAGCCGTGCCTGCGCCTGCCAGCAATATCCACAGGCCCGCGGATGTGATTTCCGTTTCACCAAACACCGATGCATTCTGCAATGCGCTGCCGAACTCAAGCGCCAGGAAGTACGATGCTACCATCGTCACCCAGTCGCCGAAGGCAAACACATGCTTGTATGCCGGATACTTATTTCGTAACAACCTCAAGGTTACCCCCCCGTTACCCTCGAAGAAGCGAGAATCGTTGTTAACCAAGCTTAATCGAAAAACTCCTTGATAGAATCCACCACATACGCAATCTGTTCATCAGTAAGTTCTGCGAACATCGGCAGAGACAGACCGTGTGAAGCAACCTGTTCGGTAACAGGGAATTGACCCTTCACATATCCGAGGTTCTTGTACGCCTCCTGCAGATGCAGTGGAATCGGATAGTGAAGCCCTGTCCCGACACCTTTTTCCGTCAGGTGCGCCTGAAGCGCCTCACGGAACTTTGTCTGAACGACAAACAAATGATACACGTGTTTTGCCTTGGGATCCTCTTTCGGAAGAACGAGATCCCCCACTCCTTTGAGCTTGTCAGCGTAGCACTTCGCATGCCGTCTTCGGGCTTCTGTCCATTCATTGAGGAAGCGCAACTTGACGCCAAGAACAGCCCCTTGAATTCCGTCCATACGGTAATTGTGACCCCATTGCTGGTGATGATACTTCTTGATTTGACCGTGATCCCGAAGTCTGCGCATCTCGACAGCAAGGGCATCATCGTTCGTGGTCACGCCGCCTGCTTCACCATACGCGCCGAGATTCTTTCCAGGATAGAAACTGAAGGCCGTTGCAAAACCGAATTGGCCCACGAATTTGTTGTCATACGTTGCAAGATGGGCCTGGCAAGCATCTTCCAAAACCAAAAGGTTGTGCTTGCGCGCGATAGCCATGATATCATTCATTGCCGCGGGCTGACCGTACAGGTGAACCGGTATGATGGCTTTTGTACGCTTCGTAATCGCCGCCTCAAGCTTCTTCGGATCCATCGTGTACGTCACCGGATCCACATCAACGAACACGGGCGTTGCGCCACAAAGGGAAATACCCTCTGCGGTGGCTATGAACGTATGAGACACCGTAATGACTTCATCGCCCGGACCGATATTTTTTGCCCAGAGCGCAACGTGCAACGCGTCCGTGCCGGTGCCGAGAGCAATGCAGTGCTTCATTCCATGCGCTTCGGCAAAGCGTTTCTCAAAGTCCTCAACGGCTTTACCCAGAATGAATTGGGTCGATTCGATTGTCTCCAAGATGGCTGGGACTAAATCGGACTTGAGATTATCGTACTGCAGTTTCAGATCTAAGAATGGTACTTTCATGTTTTCTCCTTAGGAATAATGGTGCGTATGCGAACTTCCGCCCAAGTCATTGATGTGAAATGCCGAGAAGAGACTTAGAAGTAACTTTACAACTCGGTACAAAACACTGGAACACGAGAATGGAAGTTGCGTTGATTCCCGGAGAAACTCGCAGGAACTGCCTTTCTGAGCCAATTATTGCGGCCAGATATGGAAAAATATACCATTGGGCATTGCGAGAGTCAAGACAACGGGTTAATCCCCTTCCATATGAAGCACAAAATAGCAAAAGTCGAATCCAAACGGTGTGCGTGGCATCACTCATTGCCTTGCCTCCACTGTTTGTCCGTTCACCATCGGCTTCCTCATCAAAGAATTCACGACCTTCATAAACCTTGCCTTTTCAACAGGCCAGGAACATCGTTCGTACACCCTCATTCCACGGTTTACCACGGCTTTCGACCTTTCCGGGTCTTGTTGGATTCTGAGAATTACTTTCGCAAGGTCTGTCGCATTCCCCGGTTCAAAAAACTCTATCTCGTCCTCGCTGAAATAATCCTTGATCCCGCGTGTTCTGGGGGCAACTACTGATTTTCCCTTTGACAGATATTCGAAAATCCGCGTGGGGAAATTAATGTCAGTGAAGACGGATTTTTTGTTGGGGATGATACCGACATCCACATGCCCAATCGTTGCGGCAATAGTATCAATCCCTACCTGACCGTGGTACTTCACGACGTCCTGGAGTCCGAGCTGTTCCACTCTCTTCTTGAACTCATCAACGAAATCGCCATCGCCAAATACATGGAATGTAATATTCCCGATTTTGCCGCGGAGCTGCGCAAGAGCATCCATGGCCGTGTCGAGCCCATGCCGCTCCACCACCGTCCCGTGGTACATCATGACAAATTCATTTGCCGAGCGGGCCCGAACCGGCGAAACGGTACCGTTGGCCTTGTGGAAGATCGCCGGATCCGGAACATTCATGACAACATGAATTTTGTCTTTGGGACATCCCCGTTCAATAAAGAGTGTTTGAAAAGCGACATTCGGCGTGAGAACAACATCAGCAAAGCGGATGCTCTTTTTCTCCAAAGAAAGCAACAACCGGATCATGGAATGATCAGCCGGCATGGAATACTTCGCCATAAACACTTCGGGCATCGGGTCATGCAAGTCAAGAATGATTTTCGCACCGGTCATCCGCGGGACGATCGCCGAGAACACCAGCACGTCAGGCATGTTGTGAACATGAACAATATCGTACCCGGCGCCAAGGTTGCGCTGAAAAAGTTTGTATCCGGCGAGAAGCAGGAACAGTGAATACTCCCACAAATACCTTACCGGGCTTCCCCGCTTTCGTGTAATTGGAATCCGAAACACGGAGACCCCGTTGACGAGGTCCTTTTTCGTTGAGCCGGGTTGTTGAAGGCAGATAACATCAACGCTCATTCCACTGCCAGCCAACGCCTCCGCCTCACGCCGCACGCGGGGATCATCCGGATAGTAGGAAAACACCACCATCCCCACGCGTGAAACGCTATGTGAACTCTGTTCACTCACAATATCTGTCCGTGTGTACCGGCTTCCATCCCAGATCGCGCTGTGCACGCGCATTGCTGTACACCATCGACCGCGATGCTGCCGCAAGCACGTAGGACACATCAACTTTACCTGATTTACCGAGCATCTTCTTGACCAATGTTCCACCAAAAGCCGCGAGCCGCATTACCCATGCCCGGACAAAGAATGGAGAAAACTCCTTTCCCCGCGCCCGTCCCCAGAGAACAAACCATTCACGATGCGGCAAACACTTTTCCGGCGTCAAGTTGTACACTCCCCCATCCGGGCCATTTGCAAGCCATCGAACAACGCCATCCGCCACATCGGCAGCGTGGATATACGGCATGGGATTTCGCCCGGTGCCGAATCCTATCGCACGCGAACCAAGAACTTTCTTGACGGGGCTTTTTGCGTCATCGAAGATCGGACCCGGACGGAACATTCCAAGAGCCATCGAACCGCGTTCGATGACCGCCAGCAGTTGTTCTGTCGCGACTTTCTCCGCGGCATAGATGAAACCATCGCCGCGTGGATCTAACACCATAGTCTCGTCAACCTCTGATGCTTGCCCCTTCATACCGTACACAGCGACCGAACTGATATACGCAAAACGCTGAACACCGGCGCTGATGCTTGACCTGAACAACTGTTCCGTCACTGATTCATTCGCAGTCGGGCGTGCAGTGTCCGGGTTGCTGAATTTCCATGCACTGTGAACGACGGCATCAACATTTGCAAGCGCTCTCTCCATGACGCGCCGGTCTTCAAGCGATCCCCACAAGACCTCGTCGGCTTCGTGGACAAAATCCATGCGTGTAACCGTTCGCTGATGCAACACCACTTTCACTGAATGACCCGCGCGTTTCAGCGACCGGGCCAGGTGGCGGCCTAGAAGGCCTGCGTACCCCGTGAGCAAAATATTCATCGCGCCGCCTCCATTTCACGCGGCACCGGCTGGTAGCCGATCTCATCCCAAATGGTATCAAGAAGGCGCGTCATGCCTGAAACCATTTCGTGGCGGACAACAAGCGGTGAACCTTTTTCCACCGACGCGTAGAAGTTCGCCATGACGTTCGCAATGCCCGGGTCGCGGGCGAGTTTGCCGCGAACACCAAGATACATGTTCCCTAATGTTCCGCCTGCGTACGCATATCCTTCGGCAATGCCGCTCAATGCTTTTCGAATAAAGTTTTGGGGGCCTTTTCCACGTGTACAACTGAAGAGCTGGCGACCCATATCAATCACGATGGAACCGCCTTCAAGAATGAAAAGCGCGCGACGCTCGTTACATCCGTGTCCGAGAGCAAGCGTGAGCGAGCCAACCTGATGATGATTGCGCAAACCAAGCTGAAGCAAATCCGGACAATCAAAAGGAAGAACATTGCGGCGGTTCACATGCAGGCTGTGTTCCTCCACCGGATCCATCACCGAAAGAACAAGACTCAGAGGATGGTCAACCATGTTTTGAAGAATTCCACCGCGAAGTTTGTAAGCCCAATGGTTCGGATCCTTGTATTGAATCTTGCCTCCACCTTCGGAACCTGCAAACGTACAATGAACCGCGACCAAGCGTCCGAGCGATCCGCCCTGAATGGTTTCCAATGCCTTCATCACGACGGGCATGCCAAGCGTACTGTAATCGCCGCACAGAAGGCGCCCTTGCCGTTCTGCGATTGATGCAATATGCAGATACTGCTCGTGCGTCTCCGTCACCGGCTTTTCGACAAACACATGAGCGGAGGCGCGCAGGGCTTTCTCGGCAAGGGTTGCATGCGTCCCCGGAGGAGTAACAATGTGAATGGCGTGCGGTTTCTCCTGGGAGAGAAGAGATTCGATGCTCGTATGAACCCGGTTGATGGACCATGTGGCGGCAAACGCTTCCACGCGGGCCTTGTCCACATCGCACAAGGAAATTGCGGCGTCCGGTTTGAGCTTTCGCAGAATTCTGATGTGTGATGCCGCTATGGCGCCACAGCCGATAATACCAATGTTCACTCTTATTTCCCTTGATCCATGGCCATGTCATTGTACACTTCAATCAACCGCTGTGCCGCCGATGACGCAAGAAACCGCTTGCGTGCATAACGATGATTGTAGAGCTTTACGTTCCGCTGGTACACCATGTCGGCGATCAGCCGGTCAAGAGCATCCAGGTAGGAATCCGGATTGAGCTCCTCGACGAGAACTCCCATCCGATCGTTTTCAAAAAAATCCTTGATGCCGCCCACCGGTCTGCTGACCACGGGAAGTCCGCACATCATTGCCTCCAGCATGGAAATCGGTAATCCCTCTCCATACGAAGTCGGAAGAACAAATGCATCTGCCTGCAAGAGGGTCTTCTTCTTGCGATCGCCCTCGATAAAGCCGATGAACTCCACGTCAGCCAGATTATTCTTGCGAACATATTCTTTTGCTTCTGTAAGATCATCGCCATCACCCGCAATGACAAGACGTGTGTCGTGATATTTTCCCTTGAGTTTCGCGTAGCATTCAAGGAGCACAAAGATTCCCTTTTCCCGGAGGACTCTGCTGAGGAACAAAAAGCAAAGGCCGCCCTGTGCGTCAAGCAGAGGGC
>CAZJYO010000170.1:0-6288 GCA_964550275.1 uncultured Chitinophagales bacterium | reverse complement strand
GTTCGTCGTGCTTCTGAATTTTCCGCTCACGACTCTTGAACAACGTCTTGCAGAAGGAACCAAGTGGACGCGCCAAGAGTGGGCGGAAGCGCGCCTTGCGAGTGCTTTTGACACGCGCATTCCGGCCGATGTGAACCTTGCGGTTTCCACGGCAAACGCTGCGTCAGAACAGTACATCGCTCAGTACAATATCTGGATGCACCATCTTCTCACCGATACAGGCGAACGACTCTTCCCCGAGAAACTCCGGCTTCTTTCTCACTGGAATCTTCGTGATGAGATCAAAGCAAACTACAGTCTCGTGGATAAGACAAAAGCGATTGCAAAACAGCGGATGATTCAGCGCGTGATGGAGCGTATTGTTGACCAGACTATTCCTGCTGATGTGGTGAACAATCCCTTTGTTGACTGGCAACCGTACGCGAATGAAGTGAAAGCATCGACGGTGAAAGATCACGAACTGGCGGCGCCCTCGAAAACGTCCTGGTCAAACGCGCCCGAACCGGACACGCGATACACCATGCTTCTCAATAATTTTCTTGCGGCAAAGAAAGTTGATCCATATTCGCCCGCGGCTCCGACGCTCATTGCAAGGAAGTTTGACGAGGAGCGTGAATTGCCGGAAGAACGCGTTGCATCCATGCTGAAGCAAATACTCTCCTCGCCGCTCGTTCCGCGCATAGCCGCGCTGATTGAAAAACGCCTCGGCCGGCCATTGGAACCTTTTGATATCTGGTACAATGGATTCAAAGCGCGCGGGGCGTACACGGAAGAACAGCTTGACAGCATCACATCAAAGAAGTATCCAACACCGGATGCGTTCTCCCGCGACATCCCCAATATTTTAATGAAGCTTGGCTTTGCGCCTCCGTTGGCGGAATATCTTTCGGACAACATCTCGGTGGATCCGGCGCGCGGGTCAGGTCACGCATGGGGACCGCAGATGAGGTCAGAAAAAGCCCACCTCCGCACCCGCGTGGAAAAAACCGGAATGAACTACAAGGGCTACAACATCGCCGTGCATGAACTCGGACACAATGTCGAGCAGATCATTTCGATGAAGCGGATCGACCACACTCTTCTCAACGGCGTCCCAAACACCGCGTTCACAGAAGCGCTCGCATTTGTCTTCCAGGCCAAAGACATGGAGCTGCTCGGCCTGACGAAGCCGGACGCGCAATCGGAAGCGATGGCAACGCTGAACGATTTCTGGGCAACATTTGAAATTGGCGGCGTGGGGCTTGTGGATATGGGTGTATGGCATTGGATGTATGACCATCCCAACGCGACCGCGGCAGAATTGAAAAAGGCCACGCTGGAGATCGCAAAAAATATCTGGAACCAGTATTACGCGCCGGTTTTCAAGAAGAAGGATGTCGTTCTTCTCGGCATCTACTCGCACATGATCAATAGCCAGTTGTATCTTCCGGATTATCCTATGGGACATTTGATTGCGCACCAGATTGAAGAGCAAATGAAGAAAGCGGGCAGTATCGGTCCGGAGTTTGAGCGCAGTGTTGCCATGGGAAGCGTGACGCCCGATCTGTGGATGAAGAATGCCACCGGGGCCCCGGTTGGCGCCGAAGCGATGATTGCCGCAACCGAACACGCGCTGAAGGTTGTGAAGCAATGAGCTGCGGAATTGCTGTAACCATGTTTGTTCCGGATCGTATGGGAGAACAGATTCTCCTATGACGCCCTGGGTTCTCAGACTGATCATTGCGAATGTTGTTGTGTATGCCCTCCAATACCTTCGCCCTTCGATGGAAAATGTTCTGGCATTCATACCAATGTATGTGCTGGTCCAGCCATGGACGATCGTGACATACATGTTTCTTCACGGCGGTCTCACACACATTCTCTTCAACATGCTCGGGCTTTTCTTTTTCGGTCCGCGGCTTGAAGAAGAACTCGGAAGCAAGCATTTTCTCGGACTGTATTTCTGCAGTGGCATTGTTGGCGCGCTGCTTTCGTTTGTTACCCCGAATGTCGCTATTATCGGTGCATCGGGGGCATTGTACGGCGTTATGCTTGGCTTCGCGTACTACTGGCCGCAGGAGCGTATCTTCATCTATGGTATTATTCCCGTTCCCGCGCGCACGATGGTGGCTCTCATGACCGGACTTTCACTGCTTGGCGGTTTTGGCGGCGGGGACAACATCGCCCACTTTGCACACCTCGGGGGATTTGTCGGAGGGTTCTTGTATCTCAAACTCTTTGTCCGGACGACGCCCGCGGTTTCACGCGAACGGATTCCCTCTGCGCCGCCTGCACCAAGCCAGGCCGAAATGGATGCATGGAAAAAGATTGAGCGCGGAAAACTTCATGAAGTGAACCGCGCCGAGCTCGACAGGATACTCGACAAGATCAACAACTCCGGCATGGCAAGTTTGACGCCGCAAGAACGACTCTGGCTTCAGCGTTTCAGCGCGCAGTGACAGTATTGCAAAATCCCATCACCACACTCAATGAGGTCCGCATGACCGCACGCATTCTTATGTTGTTTGTTCTATCAATTGTCGGGAGCCGCACAATGGCAGAACCCATCTTTCCGTATACATACCACAAGGAGTCGCTGCCGAACGGACTCTCCATCATCATGATTCCCATGGAAAGTCCGGGGCTTGTCGCATACTATTCCATTGTGCGCACCGGAAGCCGCGATGAAGTTGAACCGGGAAAATCCGGCTTTGCACATTTCTTTGAGCACATGATGTTTCGCGGGACGAAACGATACCCCGGCCCTGTCTATGACAGCATCATGACCAGCATTGGCGCCGATGCGAATGCATACACTACCGACGACTATACCGCGTACCATCTGAATTTTGCAAAGGAAGACCTGGAAAAGGTGATTGATCTTGAGAGCGACCGCTTTCAGAATCTTTCGTATGAGAAATCCGCCTTCCAGACTGAAGCAGGCGCAATCTATGGTGAGTATCGAAAGAGCATTACAAGCCCGTTCTCGGTTCTTAACGAAAAGATTCAGAACCTTGCCTACGATGTTCACACCTACAAACACACCACGATCGGCTTTGAAGCCGACATCAAAGCCATGCCTGACCAGTTTGAATACAGTCTCTCATTCTTCAACCGCTTCTACCGTCCGGAAAACATCGTGATTGTTATTGCCGGGGATATTGATGTTACGGCCACATCCGCTCTTCTGGCAAAATACTATGGCGGCTGGAAGAAGGGATATGTTGCCCCGAGCATTGCACAGGAACCTCCGCAAACGAGCGAACGCACGGCGGAGATTTCATATCCGGGAAAAACACTTCCGATCATTGATATCGCGTTCAAAGGAGAAGCTCTCAATCCGTCCAGCAAGGATTTTGTTGCCGCACTGCTGCTCGGTGATCTGGCTTTTGGCGAAAACAGCGATCTATACAAAAAGCTTGTTATTCAGGAGCAGAAGGTTCAGTTCGTTGCTTCAAGCATTCCGATGAACCGCGATGTTCCGTTGTTTGAGATATATTCGATGGTCAAGAGTGTGGACGATATCGCTTATGTGCGCGATGAGATTTATAACGCCATCGGAACATTTCAAACAAAGCCCGTTGACGAAAAGAAACTCAATGATCTGAAACGCCGAAACCGGTACTCGTTCCTGATGGGTCTCGACACGCCGGATAATGTTGCCGGCGGAATGGCGAGGTTCGTCGCCGTAACAGGTGGAATGGATGTTATCGAGCAATTGTATGCGCAACTGATGAGCATTACTCCGCAGGATGTGATGAAATCTGCGCAGAAGTATTTTACACCGGAACGCCGCACGGTTGTTGTTCTGAAAGGAGCGCAGTAATCATGCGAACACTCACGCTGTTGTGCCTCGCACTGTTGATGCCATTGTCCATGCTGGGAGATGAAAAAGTGTACAAGAACAATCCCATCCTTCTTCCTGTGCAGAATGATCCGACGGTGTCTTTCCGTATTTGGTTCAAGGCGGGTGCGCAGAACGACCCGGCAGGGAAAGAAGGTCTGGCCGCCATCACCGCGCAAATGATGACCGATGCTTCGACCACGAAGAATGCCTACGAAGACATTCTGGACAAGCTGTTTCCGCTTGCGTCATCATACGGAGCGACGTCCTCGATGGAGATGACGGTCATAACCGGACGCACACACAAGGATAATCTCAAGGAATATTATCCGCTGTTGATGGACGCGATCCTGAGTCCTGCATTCAAGCAGGAGGATCTCGACCGCATTAAGAGTCAGGCGTTGAACTATATCGAGAATCAGCTTCGCTACTCAAGCGACGAGGAGCTCGGGAAAGCGGTGCTGTATAACAGCATTTTTCGCGGGACGCCATATGGGCATATTGGCGAGGGCACGGTTGAGGCCATCAAAAGCATTACACTGGATGATGTAAAAATGTTTTACACAAAGCACTTTACGCGCGATAATGTTGTGGTGGGAGTCGGCGGCGGATTCGACGGCGCGCTGGTTGACAAGATGTCGGGAGATGTGAAGAAACTGCCCGAAGGTGTGCCCGATCTTCCTCCTGTACCTCGTCCGCAGCCCATCAAAGGGCGTTCGGTGGTGCTGGTGGAAAAAGATGCGCAGTCAACCGCGATCAGCATGGGTTTTCCCATTGATATTGTCCGCGGCACCCGCGAATGGTACGCGCTGGCCATTGCGAACTCCTGGCTGGGTGAGCACCGCAACTCCAGCAGCCACCTGTATCAGGTGATCAGGGAGGAACGCGGTCTGAACTACGGCGACTACTCGTACATCGAGAATTTTCCCAATGGCGGAAGATTACAAATGCCTCCGCAGAACGCAGCGCGGCGCAAACAGATCTTCGAGATTTGGATCCGTCCGGTGCCGAACGAGGCCAGACACTTCGCCCTGCGAGCGGCATTACGCGAGTTCAAAAACCTTGTGGATAACGGCATGTCTGAATCGGATTTCCAACTCACGCGCGGATTTCTTCACAAATATGTTCTTCACTACGCGCCCACCACCATGGAGCGCCTCGGGTATGCCATCGATGATGCGTTCTACGGAATCCAGGGAAGCCACCTTGAGATGTTCCGCAAACTCATGAAAGAAATAACGCTTGCAGAAGTGAACGCGGCGATCAAGAAGCACTGGCAATACGAAAATATGCAGATAGCCGTTGTAACAAAAGACGCGAAGTCATTCAAGGATGCACTGGTGAGCGAGGCCGCAAGCCCGATTGTTTATCCTTCTCCCAAACCGGAGCCCATCATGGAGGAAGACAAAGCCATAAGCGTGTTTCCTCTTGGCATCAAAGCAGATGCAATTACCATCATTCCGGTGGAGGAGTTGTTCAAGAAATAACGCCTCTCCACAACGCGCAAGATGTGAACACCTTCCGTCAGAGCTTGGCGGAGGGTGTTTTTATTTGCGCGTTTAGCGCAACGTGGGAAAAGTATGAATGACCTTGTCAAGCGCGAAGATATCAACGCCGGGAAGGAGAAGGGCATAGAGCAACCACATTACGGCACCGATCGCGACAGGGATGGAAATGTTGTCGTCAACAGAGATGGAAAGTGCTTCAACGACGGTTCCCACCGCCGCGCCCGCAATGCCAATGAGCCATTCCAACGGTTGAGCGGTTATTTTCGGTGTGAGCATCACGACTGCAACAGCGCTCACAAAGAACGCAAGTGCCCCCACGCGACTTTTCGCGAGAAAGGGTGCTCTTCCGAATTTCCTCCCGATGAGCGCCGCCATTGAATCAGAAATGATGAGGATGGAAAATGCGGTAAGGAAAACGACCTTCGGGAAGATGATGATGCAAAGCACTGCAGAAAGGAGAACGTAGGTTGCTCCGTTCAGGCGCTTCCGTTTGTCATTGCGTTCATGGGGACGGAGAATCCATCCAAAAAATCTGCCGTACAGAGAGCCGAAGGAAGGAGCGTACAGGCGGAGAATATCGCTGAGCCCGAAAACCGCAAGCAACGGGACAAGAACCTGCAGTGCTGTCGGTTTATCGATGTAGTAATACACAAGAGGGATGGAAAGCGAGGCGAAATGAATGGCCTTGCGGACGAGCTCTACGGCGTAGCTGTCTTCAACATTGGGCAAGGCCTTCATTGAACAGGCGGAGCGTCAGGGTTGTTGTGGTTCCGGAGGAGAAGTTTCTTCTTGAACGGACTGCTGGCCGTTTTTGCTTTTCTCCATCGGCGGTAATTCACCGCCCTTGATAATTACGTCGATCTCGCTTGCATCAAGGATTTCGCGTTCGAGCAATGCGCCCGCGAGGCGGTGCAGAGTATCGATGTTGTCCTTGAGGATCTTGTCCGCCCTCGACAT
>CAZJYO010000169.1:0-6296 GCA_964550275.1 uncultured Chitinophagales bacterium | reverse complement strand
CGAGGCTCGTCCCGACAAATGTCGGGACGGCCCGCTCAGGATTGAAATAAGCTCAGAGTTCGAGTTCCGGTTGATTTTTTTGAGAGGTATGCGGGAGTAATTCCCGCCACGATGAGTCCCGCCTGCCTACCGGAGCGGTAGCGAAGGTAGGCCCGCTCAAGATGATTTAAGAAGTGAACGCGGTTCGAGTCCCGCTGTCTCGCCGTAGGTGGGCCTGTCCGCCGGAACGAAGTGAAGGCGGATCTCCCGCTCAAATGAAGGCATCACCTTTATTTGAGCGAGGCTCGTCCCGACAAATGTCGGGACGGCCCGCTCAGGATTGAAATAAGCTCACAGTTCGAGTTCCGCTTGATTTTTTGAGAGGTATGCCGGAGTAATTCCCGCCACAAGATGAAGCACGGCGGGCAAGCAGTTCCCGCCTCCGGCGGGATAAAGTCCGAATGCCATCTTCTTCCAAAACTTCCCACGCCGGCGTGCAGGCACGAACGGTTTATGTGAGTGGCAGAAGGTTCGAGAATCCCCCGCCTGCCAACAGTAATCAACAATGGCGGGCAGGCGCTCTGCGGGACCAAGCTTGACGTCGCGGGTTCGAGGCTCGTCCCGGGCCAGCTCCAAAGTTTTTCAGTAAATAGTCCGCTACTCTCACCTATTCATCGCATCTCAAACCTTCCAGATTCAGGAGTTCACCATGCGGCTTGATGACAGCAGACGAAGCGACAATATCGAAGACCGGCGTGGTATGCGTGTTGGCAAGCCCGTTCTCACGAGCGGCATCGGCTTGATTGTCATCCTGCTGTACGTGGTTTTTGGTGGCGACCCCACTGCGTTGATGCAAAACGGCAGTATCTCCGCCGATCCATCGGCGACGTCTCAGGGCCCGGTTACTTCAAGTCCTGAAGAAGAAGCGATGAAGGACTTTGTTGCCGCGGTGCTTGGAGAAACTGAAGATGTGTGGACCGAACTTTTGCGCAATACCAACACACCCTACCGCGCGCCCAATCTTGTTCTCTTTTCCGAAGCCGTGCAGTCTGCGTGCGGAACGGCCGGCTCAGCGACAGGTCCGTTTTATTGTCCCGGCGATGAAAAAGTATATCTCGATATGAGTTTCTTCCAGGAACTCAGTGCGCGTTTCGGCGCTCCCGGGGATTTTGCCCGCGCATATGTCATCGCGCATGAAGTCGGCCACCATGTGCAGAACCTTCTCGGGCTGACAAACCGCGTTCACGCGGCGCGCGGCCGCGTGAGCGATACGGAATACAACCAGCTTTCCGTGCGGCTGGAACTTCAGGCGGATTTTCTTGCGGGCGTTTGGGCACATCACGCAAACAGGAAGCGAAGGATTCTGGAAGAGGGAGACGTTGAGGAGGGCCTCGGCGCTGCAAACGCCATCGGTGATGATCGTCTGCAAAAACAGGCGCAGGGTTACGTTGTGCCGGACGCCTTTACGCATGGAACTTCAGCGCAACGCATGCGCTGGTTCCGGCTCGGACTTGAGACGGGCGATCTTTCAAAGGGCGACACGTTTAACGCAGACGGGTTGTAGTCCTACGATGCAAGTTGCCGGGGCGAGGAAACCTCGCCCCCGACAAACACTCCACTATTGCGCAGTACCTTCCGTTTTTCCGACAGTGTACCAATCTATCTTCCTCGTAAGATACATCACGAGCGCAAGGACAACAAAGAGTCCAATGCTTCCGAACAGCAACGCGTAATCTTCCTGCTGGAGGATGACAAACAGGAACGCGTAGAGCAAGGCCAGAAGAGTCGAAATAGTTACTGCAAATCTGGTTGTACCGAGGACACTGCGGGAGTATCCGCCGATCAAGCCCACAATTGCAATCCCCGAGATTGCGTATGCAGTCGAAAACGCCATGTGTTCGGAAAGAGAGAGGAGCAAACAATAGAACAACACCAGGGAGAATCCAATGAGGGCATAGTGAACAGGGTGACATGCTTTCCTGGTGAAGACCTCGGTCAGGAAGAATGCTAGAAACGTGAGCGCAATAAACATGATGGCATACTTTGCGGAGCGCATGGTTTGCTGATAACCGTCGATGGGGGAAATCAGCTTCACGCCAAAGGAGAACGGCTCCAGGAGGATTTCACCGCCGCTTTTCGTTGACCGGTCGTTGATCCATTGCTGGGGGAAATTGCGGTTAAGGTGGAGGACATTCCACTTTGCGCTGAATCCATCATCGCCAACCGTTCTTTCGTCAGGGAGGAACCTCCCGACAAAACTCGGCGCCGTCCATGGCGATGAAACCATCACGTTTGTCTCTTTTCCCGACGGAACAAATTGAAGTTCGTTGCTGCCGTTCACATTGAGTCTGGCCTGAAACTCATACTCATGCTGTCCCGCGGAGAAGACGGGTTTGATGCTGATTCCCGACTGTATGGTATTCCCACCAGTGATGCCGGGTTCAGCCGTGTATTCCTTGCCGGCCCACTGGATCTTGACAGATTCATTGACGCCCGGCAGGTCGGAAATCCCGATGGTCAATGATGCTTCCTCCCATGCCACATCTTCCGGCTTGATGTTCAGTACGGCAAGCCCCTCCAGTGAAAACTTTCCCCGCAGCTCCGCGATGGCGTTGTACAGGATCACCTGGTAGATACCCCTGTATCGGACTTCTGGCGAAGTACTTGCTACGATGGAAACGGATTCCGGCAGGAGCTGTGCTTCCTTCGCACTGTTTCTCAGCGGCAGGGTCAACATTGGTCCTGCAATCGTTTGTTTTCCTCCCCATTTTTCGCTGACATCAGCCGTGGCCTTATCCCGCGTTTCCTCTCGCTCGGAAACAAGACCCATGATCAGGAATGAAGGGATCAGCATTGCAATGGTCAGGAATCCGATAATGACCATGCGCAGCATGATCGATCGTTTCAACAGGGTGTCGTTCATAAAACTCCTCCTCTCGTTGTGGAATATCATTTTTTCTCGATTGGAACAGCGTATATCAAAGCAGTCAGTCGCCTCACCTTGAAATGTTGAGAAGCTGCGCAAGCGCTTCGACATGATCGGTAAATGCTTTCCTTCCCGATGCCGTCGCAGAATACATCGTTTGAGGTTTCTTGCCGAGGAACGTCTTTTTCACCTTGATGTAACCCTCGGTTTCAAGAGCACTCGCATGGGATGCAAGATTGCCGTCGGTTGCGCCGAGAAGTTCCTTGAGGGAATTAAAATCCAGGGCCTCGTTGACAGCGAGGGCCGACATAATGCCCAGACGCACGCGGCTCTCAAAGACTTTGTTGAGACTGTCGATTGAAGTGCTCATCGCTCATACGCAATGTAGACGCGCAATCCGAAGACAATATGGCCGACGCCAAACCCGAGTGCCCAAAGGTTCAATCCTTGAGTATCGGCAAACGCCGCGATGAACCCAAGGACAAGCTGGGCAATTCCCAGAGACCGGACTTCCCCGATTGTGAACTTGCTCGCCGTGACAAGCGCGAGGCCGTAGAACACGAGCATAGCGGCGGGGAGCAGTGGAGAAGCACCATGCACGATCAGCGCCACGCAAAATAAGCCGCCTGTTGCAAGGGGGATGGCGAGTTCACGGGCGAGGTGTTTTGCCGTTGCATTCCATATGGGTAACCCCTTGCGTTTTGCCATCCGATGGGAAAAGAAAATCACGATCGCAATGGCGGCGAGAAGCACGGTGACGGCGTCCGCAAGTAAGTATGCCGGTACTTCGTCCGGAGGAACGAGCGTGGGGATATACCGGGCGAACAACACTCCGGCGATGGCAATACAACCAATGATAATGCCTGCGAGCCCGCTCAAAGAGAGAATCTTTGAAGATTTCTCCATCATCGAGCGAATCTCGGAGAGGTCCTTTCCTGGATCATTCATACCATGTTCCTATGTTTGGCAAAGCACTTTGTAGTACAAAGTATAGTGAAAATCATACAAAGTCAACCCCCTGCAATTATTTGAACCGGGAGAGGCCGGTTTTTCGTGATCGCCGGTACATGTCCCGGGGTTTTGCTCTATCTGATCTCAAGCGACCCTTGACAAATGGAGGTTCATAGACTATCTTTCCGATGGAGTTTAATAATGGTCAACTCCGTCGGCTTCCAGGCCGTCTCCCGCCTTCACCATCATTTACAAGGAGGTCTTGTATGGCTGTAAAGTCCATCCGCTCGTGGATTGTTCTCGCGAGTCTCCTCATTGCAACAAGTGTCGTATGGTACGGGTGCAGTTCATCGGATGAAGCACCGGTCCAGTCACAATCCCCCCAGGTTTTGGATCACTCAGTGGCGCAAGTACGTGAAGTGATGTCCGTGCAGGACCGCTACACAGGCGACATCATGGCGAACGCCAACGTCGTCGGTACTGCAACCGGTCTCACAGATGACGGTCAACTTGCTGTTCTGGTGTTTCTGAAAGAAGAAGCAACAGGTCCGGTTGTCGGAAAGGGAGCTGTTGCAAGCGGTGTACCCGCTACACTGGACAACATCCCGGTTGTGTTTCATGTGACGGGAGAATTCAAGGCCTTCAAAGGCGGTGGAGGTGGTGTTAGTCACACGGCGATCCAGACTCCGCCAATTCAAATGGGAACTTCCGGCGGCTGGCGTTATGACCTTGCGAATGGTTATTGCTGCGCGGGAACGCTCGGATCGCTCGTCCGCATCGGCAGTACGCAATACATCCTGAGCAACTATCACGTGCTGGAGGCGGATATTGTCAACGGCGGCAACAGTCGCGTTGCACAAGCAGGCGACCCTGTTATCCAGCCGGGCATGATCGATATCAGCTGCAATGCAAACAACGCACAGAATGTTGCGACAATTTCAGGCATTAAGAGTCTGCCGGGTTCCAACGTTGACGCCGCGATTGCGCAAGTGATTCCGGGCATGGTCCGCACCGATGGATCGATCCTTGAAGTTGGGACGATCTCGGCGAGCACGGTGGCCGCATCGCTCAACCAGGCAGTGAAGAAGAGCGGAAGAACAACGGGTCTTACCCGAAGCACGGTGAGCGGATTGAACGCGACAGTCAGCGTTACGTATGAAAATGAATGTGCAGGCGGAACCGCCTTTACCAAGACCTTTACAGGACAGATTGTCATTGCAAACAAGGCAAGCAGATTCCTCGCCGGGGGTGACTCCGGTTCGTTGATGGTTGAAGATGTGACGACGAATCCGCGCGCAGTCGGCCTGCTGTTTGCGGGTAGTACTACAAGCGCGATTGCCAACCCTATCGGTCAGGTGCTGTCATTCTTCGGCGCTTCGATGGTTGGAAACTGATCCAAAACAGGAAGTTTCGGATTACTCCGCACCCGCTTGTCTCATCGAGTCAGGCGGGTGTTGTATTTTTGAGGCCGCCGGAATGAATCAATCGAGGATCTTGTCCTATGTATTTCTCGGAGCAATCTTGCTCGGATGGGCAGGTTGCCGTCAGCCGGATAACAAATCGGAGGGGGTCGTGCTTCGTGATATCAATGACGTCATGCGGGATCACACGGAACGGATTATGGCGGTTCCCGGTGTGGTCGGATTGTACATCGGTCAACGGGAGGATAGTACAATGTGCATCAAGGTGATGGTGCTTGAAGAGAGCGAGGAGCTGACAACAAAGATTCCCAAAGAACTCGAAGGCCATCCTGTTGTTATTGATGTTACCGGCGAAATCAAACCGCTGAATGAATGAAGGCCGTTGATGTCCCGCCGTTCCTTACCAGCCAACGCCCGCTTTTCCGAAGTATTCGTGTAAGTCCTCCCTCGCGACGAAGTTCACCTCTTCCGACCACAACTCCACGGGATTCAGATCATCGGTAAGAACCAGTGTACTCGAGGTTTCGGGGACGAACTGGTTGTCCCACGCGTGGTTTCGCAGGTATTGATCGCCATACCGGTATTCGGGGTCGCGGTAGTTGCGTGGAAGTTCTCTGCGCAGCTCAAGGGGCTTTTGTGAAGCAAGAAGAATGAGATTGCCTATCGTGTTCGGCGGTTCGGCCATTGGCAGTGCAAGAACGTGTGGCAGGTGTTCTTTGAGCGTCGAGGCAAGCGCCAGCACAAGATCGTGTTTCCATCCTACGGATTCGATATTGATCCCGATAATTCCTCCGGGCGCGAGTCTCGACGCAACCAAACCAAAGGCCTCTTTCGTAACGAGGTGAAAGGGGATGGCACTGCTTCCGAACGCGTCAATCAATATCACGTCGTATGATTTATCTGTGTTGAGAAGGAACTGCCTGCCATCCATGATCATAATGGAGGACATGGCTGAATCAAGGCGGAAAAACCTGAACGCCAGATCCGCCACGCGATCATCAATCTCGACAACATCGATC
>CAZJYO010000168.1:900-6340 GCA_964550275.1 uncultured Chitinophagales bacterium | reverse complement strand
CCGACGGCCTCCTCGTTGCGAACGAGGCGCTCTCCCAGCTGAGCTACAGCCCCATTGTATTAACTTGCGTGTCTTGTTTCTTTTCCCAGTCCCGCCTATGGCGGGATCCACTTTCCAACGTGTACTTAGCTAAGAAACGCTAAGTCCGGTTGGAATGGGACTGAGCTACAGCCCCATTAAAGTATTTGAAGTCAAATGAGAGGAACAATCCGTGTACAATATATCACAAACCGCGATGAGTATCAACGAACCTGTGGATAAATACAGTTCTTGACTCCCGCGGTGGGAATCCGTACTTTTTGTTTGAGAAAGACGAAAAATAATGACGCACACTCAGAAAAAACAAGCCCAGCACAAGCTTTCCGACCGCGAAAAGACCGTTCTCCGGTATGTAGTTCATGATTTCATTGAGACTGCAACACCCATCGGTTCGAGATATGTCTCACGAAAGCATGAAAATGACCTCGGCCTGAGTTCCGCAACTATCCGGAATATCATGTCTGACCTCGAATACATGGGCTACATCAACCATCCGCATACTTCCGCGGGAAGAGTGCCTACTGACATAGGATACAGGTTTTACCTTGACAGCCTCATGGAGCTTGAAGCCCTCACACCAAAAGACCGCCGTGAGATCAAGGAAAACCTTGAAGCGGACAAGGAATCTGAGGTTTTTCTCAAGGAATCCTCAAAACTCCTCGGGAAGATTTCGCGACAGTTGTGCGTTGTCTCCGCTCCACATCTGAATAGCGGCATTTTCGAGAAGATGGAGCTTCTGCATATAACGGCCAACCGCGTTATGGTTATCCTCTCCATCAAGTCCGGTCTTGTGCGGACAATCATGCTCGAGGTGGCTTCGGAAATTCCGAGGGAGAAGCTGGAGGAACTGAGCCGATTCATGAACGAACGACTTTCCGGTCTTACCATGCAAAACATCCGCGAGAGTTTTTTGGACCGGGTTCGTGATGCACAGAATGAGGAAACGGGACTTGTCCGCCTTTTCATTGACTCGGTGGACAAATTGTTTGTCCCCGGCAAGCGCGACAAACTGCATATCGCCGGAGCAGATCAGGTGATCGAACATCCGGAGTTTGTCAACCCCGAACACTTCCGCAGCGTCATCGAACTGATTAACAACGAAGAAATCATCATTCATGTTCTTGAAAAGAACGAGGCAAAACCCAACCAGGTGAATGTCACGGTCGGCGAAGAGAATGAAGATGAAAAACTGAAACCGTACAGCGTCCTCACCACAACGTATGACGCTGGAGAAGTCCAGGGATCAATCGGTATTATCGGCCCGAAGCGCATGTCGTATGCCCGGACCATCCCGCTGATTGACTACGTTGCCAGAACTATTTCCGAAATGTTTTCCAATAACAACAGGATATGATGTCAGACGAATCAGTACAGAACGAAACACAGCCGGGCTCCGAACCGGATGTGTTCCAACAGCGTATCGAGGAGCTTCAACGACAGCTTGAGGATGCACAGCGGGCCGCGGATACCAACAAGGACATGTTGCTCCGCAAGGCCGCCGAGTTTGAAAACTACAAGAGGCGGAGCGAAGCGGATTTTGCAAATGTTGTCAGGAATGCCAACGAAGGATTGATGACAACGCTCCTCCCCATCATCAGTGATTTGCTTCGCTCCTTGAAATCAGGCGCTGAGCAAAAGGACTATGACTCTTTCTACAAGGGCATCGAACTCATTCACACGAAACTCATGAAGGTTCTGGAGTCGCGCGGTTTGCAGCCGTTTGAATCCGTGGGCAAACCCTTTGATGTTGAATATCACGACGCTCTGTTGCAGGTTCCCAGTCCGGATGTTCCGCCGAATACGGTTTTGGAGGAGGTCGAACGGGGATACAAACTTCATGACCGCGTTTTGCGTCATGCAAAAGTGATTGTTTCATCCGCGCCGGTTGAACAAGAAGCCGAACAACGGGATGACAAGGATGGAACGCACTGATGGCGAAACGCGATTTTTACAAAGTTCTCGGGGTTGAACGGAACGCTTCACAAGACGAAATCAAGAAGGCCTACCGCAAGCTTGCCCTCCAGTACCATCCCGATAGAAACGCCGGCAACAAGGAAGCCGAGGAGAAATTCAAGGAAGCGGCCGAGGCGTACGAAGCACTGAGTGATCCGGAGAAGCGGCGGCGGTATGACCAGTTCGGTTATGATGGAATGAAGGGAACGGATTTCCGGCCGTTCACGGATGCCAACGACATCTTCAGCACCTTCAGCGATATCTTCGGCGGCTCGGTGTTCGAAGGCGCATTTGGAGGTCAGAGCCGCCAACGACGACGAACAGGCACCGGAACTCCGGGATCCGACCTCAAGATTCACCTCAAGCTGACTCTCGAAGAAATCGCGACCGGCGTCGAAAAGAAACTCAAAGTGAAGCGCTGGAAAACGTGCGAAACTTGCCGCGGAAGCGGGGCAAAATCCTCAAACGCAACCATTACCTGCCCCGTGTGTAACGGATCAGGTGAGATCCGGCAGGTTTCCCGATCCATGTTCGGGCAGTTTGTCAATATCAGTACGTGTAATAATTGCGGCGGCGAAGGGCGCGTTATTCAACAGCCATGTTTGACATGCAAGGGAGACGGACGCGTCCAGGGCGAGTCACTCACTACCATCACTGTTCCGGCGGGCGCGGGTGAAGGACACTACCTGACACTCCGCGGCGAGGGAAATGCCGGCTTGCGCGGCGGACACGCAGGTGATCTGATTGTCGTTCTTGAAGAAGAGGCACACGAAGTATTCACACGCGACGGCGAAAACATTATCCTTGATCTGTTGATCAGTTTTCCCGAGGCGGCACTCGGCGCAGAAGTCGAAGTCCCAACCCTGAACGGGCGTGCGCGCCTGAAGATCGATGCCGGAACACAATCCGGGCGAATACTCCGGATGAGAGAAAAAGGAATTCCGCGCGTCAACAGCCACGGACGGGGAGACCAGCTCGTGCGCGTCAATGTGTGGGTACCGACAAAACTCAATCACCAGGAAAAGGGGCTCCTGAAGACTCTCGCGGATTCGGAAAACATGAATCCAAAAGAGGGGGACAAATCCGCAAACTCGGACAAGAGTTTCTTCGGTCGAATGAAGAAGGCGTTTTCCTGACCACCACCGTGGAGAGAAACGGTGCAATTCTTTTCCACCATCCAACACAAGTTCGGTTTCACAAAAAACGAGATCAAGGTCGTGCTGTTCCTCGCGGGGACGCTTCTCCTGGGAAACGCCGTGCGCTACCTGAAACCGGTGCTCTTCCCCGACGTCTCTCCGCCACAGCAGTTTGATTACTCTGCCATTGACCGCGAGTTCAAGGAGAAATCCGCCGCGGCTTCGATCGCTCCGGCACAACCGGCTCCACTCCTTGACGCAACAGTACAACCTCCGGCAAAGAGAGAACGCACACCGCTTCCCGGAAGCATCAACATCAACACCGCTTCCAAAGCTGATCTGATGCGCCTTCCCGGTATCGGCGAGCGATACGCGGAACGAATCCTCATGTACCGCGAAGACAACGGTCCCTTCACATCGATCGAACAGCTCAACAACATCAAGGGCATCGGAAAGAAAACCCTCGAACGCATCAGGCCCTTCCTCACACTCTGATGCACTCTCCTCTTCCAACCACCGCCCTACACACTGCAAGCATGAATCCTCGCTGGCTTTTGTTTTTCATCCTGTGGTTTTGTTTTCTGGCGTGTGCTCTTGCCCAGTACACCACGCCAATCCCGAAACTTGTTTTCATGGAACCGGATGCCATCCGGCGTCCCGATGGACTGACCAACTACCATATCATTTCGGATGCGACGCGATTGGGCAATCTGCAGAAGTGGCTCGGCAATCCTTCCGCGCGCTGGGCACTGATTTCCTACTCGCTTGCCGTTGCAAGCATGCGAACGTCAGGCAA
This sequence comes from uncultured Chitinophagales bacterium, assembly GCA_964550275.1. Lineage (GTDB taxonomy): Bacteria > Bacteroidota > Ignavibacteria > UBA10030 > UBA6906 > CAZJYO01. The sequence goes on along the minus strand of CAZJYO010000168.1, from coordinate 2,416 downwards.
GGATGAAAAACCCGTCTACTATATCGCGCTGGAGCCCGGAGATGCGCGAAGCGCCAACGGGTTCAACATTCAGGGAGGAACCTGGGTAGAACCACATCCAGATCAACCCTATGTTGTACTGCGCGAAGATGCAAATTCTTTTCAGTCACCTTTTCTCACTGAAACCGGCAGATTGATTCTGAAGATTCTCCGGGGCGGGAAATCACTGCCTGAGAGTAAATTGAAATCCTGCGCGCATGAGCCCGGAGTTTTTCCGGATCGCATGTCCGCTTTCGAATCGGGCTTCGTGAGCCATATCCAAAAGATTCCGGACCTGTCGAAAAACCCGGAGGCCGGAAGCAAGCCACTCCCGACATTTCATGGTACTGCGAATCAACTGTTGCTTTCGGGAGAGTTCCACGAAGTCTTGTTTATCACCGCGCTGACAAGAAATGATACCTACCTACTGATGGACTCAGTTGAGCAACGCTTGAAAAGGAGCATGTCAGTGTTTGCCAAAATACTGAACGTGCAGAAAATCAACGCCGACACTCCCCTGCTTATCGATTTCATTGCCAATATTGTTCAGACCTATCCCCATGAGTCTCCCGTCCTGCTCGGTTCTTTTCTCGACATGTCTCGCGGCGCTTTCTTCAAGCAATTTGCAACGCAGGGTTCACCTGAAGACACGACAAAGTTCGGAAATGACGAACGCGCGCTCGTACACATTACTGTCACAAAGAATCCCAAGGTATTGTATGAGATGATCGGCCCGCAGATTCGCTGTGAAATTCCCGCGCTGAAGAACAACTCAAACTGTTTCGATATCAACACTGCTGGAGTCGAAACACTGAAACTGATTCCCGGGATTACAATGGCGGAAATTGAAAGCTTCATGAAGCAGAGGGCGAAAGCCGCCTTCACCAGTGCAAAGGACTTCCGGTCACGTTCGGGTATCGGGAAGAAAACGATGAAGCAAATGAAGTTTTGACAAGGCACATTCCTTGACTCACTCTGCTGTTTTTTGCATATTTTCACCGGGCTCAGGTGATTTTTTCGAACATCCCCCATCAGAAATCAACGACGCATGCCTTCCAAAGAATTGGTATTAGGATTAAGCATCACCGATAAGTGTGTTCAAGCCGTTGAGCTTGAGCACGATGGTCAATCCAATACCCTGCTCGCTCTCGACGAATGGGAAAATCCCCTTTTGCCGGACGTTGTCCATGATGCGCAAAGCACCGAAAAGTTCGTCGAATATCTTTCGGCGTTCATCAAAGTGAACCGGATCAAAGCACGGAAAGCCGCCGTGGCCATGGATTCATCCCAGTTGTTCATCAACAGCTTTCCGCTTGAAGAAGGCATTTCACAGGTCGATATCAACGAACATGTCAACTGGGAATTGCGACAGTACTTCCCCAGCACTCCGCCAAAGGAATTCGTGACAGATATTCACCTCATGAACCGGAATGCCCCTGAACACTGGAACCAGGCATTGAGCGTGTCTGTCAAACGAAAGGATGCGTTTGCTGTCGAG
>CAZJYO010000168.1:0-890 GCA_964550275.1 uncultured Chitinophagales bacterium | reverse complement strand
TGATTACAGGCCTCAATTTGGAGTTGGGCATCATCGATGTGGATCACTTTGCCGCGGACACCGCGTTGCGTTTCAACTATCCGGATGCGGAGCGAAAGTTTCTCGCGCTCATCGGCGTAAAGGAAAACCGGCTGGACATCAGCTTGTTGAAGACCGGCGTCATGGAGTCTTACAGCTATCACGTGGTGCAATCAAATCAAGAGATTGTGGACCACATTGCCGCAGTGTCGCAGAACGTCAAAGGCATTCAATCAATTACCGTGTACGGTCCGTATCTCGACAAGGACCTGCTCGTCCTCATCCGGAGAAACTCCGCCCTTCTGGTGGAAGCACTGAATCCCCTGCGGCACGTCAAGATCGCGGATTCCCTCCGGCTTGCGGATCACCTTTCCACTCCCTCGTATCGGTTTGCCTCTGCCGTCGGCGTTGCCCTGCGCCGCGACTGACCATGCGGATCATCACCGGTCTCTACAAAGGGAGAACCATCCGGACAGTCGATGATCTTTCCGTTCGCCCTGCAACTGATCGCGTCAAGAAAACAATTTTGTCGCGTGTTCTAGAAGCTGAGATCAGTGATGGTAATGCCAGAATGCCCCCAATAGCAGAACGAACATACTGTTTGTTTCCGTGCCCCACGACAACCAAGGCTTTGCTCAATCGTTCCGGGTAGTGTTTCATAACCAGATCTACCAGCCGCTCAACTGTATGTCTGCTGGTGTGCGTGTACCATTGCTCGTCGCTGTACACTCTTGGATTGTTCTGCTTTGCGAACTTGTTAATTTCATCAAAGTCATCAAGATCGTCTTCGTCTTCACTTTCATCATCTTCCGCGTAGACTTCGACGTCGCCCACGGGTCCTGTGAGTGTTGAAACAGTTGTGGAAGCAATTG
>CAZJYO010000167.1:0-6393 GCA_964550275.1 uncultured Chitinophagales bacterium | reverse complement strand
CCAAACCGCTCGAATTTGTACCTGCGTATTTGCGCGTTCAACTGGTCGTTGACGAGAAGGATTGCAAAGAGCATCAAGAGCAGAACCGACACCCTAAAGAATGCAGAGACGCCACTGGCTTTCATGGACAAGTCGTCCGTGATGGAGAAATGGAAACAGATTATGCGAAGAGCAAGTCGGGACGTGGCAGAATACCCGCGATTGGATCCTGTACTGTTGCAGTTTCAGAAGGTGTCCTACCGTGTTAGCTTTGCACGTCTCAGGTTTTCTAAAACACTTTGATATGCAGGAGAAGCAAGCGGAAAAGGAAATGCCGAATTTCAAAAGGAGTGGCTTATCGGGATCCTCAAATCCTCATATGAGGTAGCCCGGTAGCCGCCAGAAAACTACGGTCTGAGGAGTTGAAAAGCAATATGTTTTACTGGGCTGATTTCACCGATTTGCCCTTCTGGACTCGCGTACCGCGATGATTCTCAACGCCTGCCTCGCCGATGACTTGATTCCCGGACTGCCAAACGGAAGCTGTTTTTCAATCACCAGACGAAGTTCTTTTTGAAGATCGGGCTCAGCCAGCGCTATTCTTGCAAGGACAACCATGGAAAACGCTTTTGCCGCCACGGGTTGGTCTGGAGATTCGAGATAGTGAAAACAGAGGGTCGTGATTGTTCCCATCACGTCTCTTGGGATCTCGACAAACTTCAGAATGCGAAGCACATTCCTCCGGACGGCATCATGCGTTCCGGGTTCCTGCATTTTTGTAATCATGGATTTCAAATGCGGCCGGATCACTTCAGGGTGCTTCTCTACGCAGACGCTCACGATCCAGGCCGAGCGTTGGGTGATTCTATGTTCACCGTTGAGAAAGAGCCGGACCAATTTTGCAAAGCGTTTTCTGTCACCGCCCACCCAGCGGGCGATTTTTGCAGTCTGGCGCTTCGAGTGTTCTTTCAGAATTTCAGCTTCGAGGTTCATTGTTTGGGCTCGCGCGTGTAATGTCTTATGGCCAGCAAAGAGAATACTATGAATGGAAGCGTCGAAATCAGAATTCCAAAATTCATCCCGACGATCCCGATGAGAAACATAAAGAGCATCAGAAGTCCAATGCAGGCTATCGCGATGAAAGTCAAAAGTTTGCCTGGTTTGCTTTGGAAAAGGGTGAAGAGAAGAAGCAACTGCCCGAAAAGCGGAATGAGAGTAAAAGGATGGACCGCGGAAGCCGGATTGTTCACCAGGTTTGTAATGACTTCATATTCCGCCTGAAACAAAAAGGCATGATTGTCTTTTCCCCACTCCAGATATCCGAACAACGAGGAAAGGATGAGCAAGAAGTTCAAAGCCTTACTTTTCATTCTGAACCCATTTTTGTTTCTTTATGGTAGTCCTCAACCAAAAGATTACCTGAAGATTGCATGAACGCAAACACAACCCGTTGTTCGTGGGCCGGTTCCGATCCTCTGTACATTATCTATCATGATACAGAATGGGGTGTTCCCGTTCACGATGATAGAAAATTGTTCGAAATGCTCATCCTTGAAGGCGCTCAGGCAGGACTGAGCTGGATTACTATTTTGAGAAAGCGGGAGAACTATAGAAAAGCGCTTCACAGGTTCGATCCTAAGAGGATCTCGCGCTACGGGGCGAAAGATATTACACGACTCATGGCCAACGAGGGGATTGTCCGCAACAGGTTGAAGGTCAACGCAGCAGTCATCAATGCAAAAGCGTTTCTTGCAGTACAAAAAGAATTCGGCTCCTTCGACAAATATATCTGGCAGTTTGTCGGCGGCAAACCTGTGAAGAACAATCGCAAGTCCCACAAAGCAATTCCCCCTTCAACGCCCGAATCGGATGCGATGAGCAAGGACCTGAAGAGGCGCGGATTCAAATTCGTCGGCTCCACGATTTGTTATGCCTTTATGCAGGCAACAGGCATGGTGAATGACCATGTCTCAACGTGCTTTCGCTATCACAGATAACCATTCCCACAAAAAACACGAGAGGCGTTATGTCTCGAGTAATCCATTTTGAAATCCATTCGGACCAGCCGCAACGCGCGGTGGATTTTTATTCAGCAGCGTTCGGCTGGAAATTTGTCAAATGGGAAGGGCCGATGGAATATTGGCTCATTAGCACAGGTGAAAAAGCCGCGCCGGGTATTGATGGCGGTTTGGTCGGTCGCCGCGGCCCCCGACCGGAATCAGGTCAGCCGGTCAACGCGTATGTTTGCACCATTGATGTTCCAGCCATTGATGAATCGCTGAAGAAAATCCAGTCGCTTGGCGGAACGAATGTTGTTCCAAAGATGGCTATTCCCGGTGTCGGCTGGCTTGCCTACTGCACGGATTTGGAAGGAAATATCTTTGGCATCATGCAGGAAGACCCAACCGCAAAGTAGGTTTCCGCTTCCCTTGTCCGTTGATTATCCCATGCAGGTTGCGTATCTTATACCCACGTGAAGTTGTCAGTAAGCAAGGAAACAGCGCTGGAGAAAGCCCATGCCAAAGAACTATGTATCCAACGAAGACGAATCAGCACGGCTCTTTAAGAGCGATTTTCTGGAGATGTTCTCTCATGTTCATCCCACTATCCCGCTCGTAGTTTTTGTCCCGATCATCGGGTACTTCTTGTACCGGGGAAGCGTCGAACCTCTGATGACGCCTGCAATCGTGACGGGTTTGTTCTTTGCCGGTGTGTTCGTCTGGACCCTCACCGAGTACCTTCTGCATCGATTTGTGTTTCACTACATGCCGACGAGCGGATGGGGGAAGAAACTCCATTTTCTTCTGCACGGCGTTCATCATGATTATCCCAACGACTCGCTACGGTTGGTGATGCCGCCCGTTGTAAGTCTGCCGTTGGCTTTTCTGTTCTACAGTCTCTTTGTTTTCATTCTCGGAGATGCGAATACGTGGTCATTTTTCGCCGGGTTTCTTGCCGGCTATCTTTGCTACGATATGGTGCATTACGCGACGCATCATTTCGCAATGAAGGGAGCGATGGGACTCTGGCTCAAGCATCATCATATGAAGCACCACTACCAGACGGCTACCCGTAACTACGGGGTGAGCTCGCCCCTGTGGGATTTTGTGTTCGGCACATTCCTCGAAAAGAAAGAGGCCGTTACGAATTCCTGAGCGTTAAGCAGTCTTATATTCAAAAGGCGGTTCTTCACCGGACCGCCTTTTTTCTTTTCTTTCCGGCCCGACGTGTAACCATTTTCAGGGTACCGTTGTCTAATGGAGTACCACTGCAACTTTTCGGAGCATTGCCCGTCCAAAGCAGTGTGCTGGTCATGGTTCGGTCAACCATTTTCATTACATCATGGAGGATGAAGAATCATGAACCGCGTACGTATCGCCTTTCTCGCCTTTGCACTCATTGTCGTTCCGGCTGTTTTTGCCGGCTCGCCCTCGTGGGAATCCAAAGAATCTCCAACCTCAGGCGCTGTTCGCTGCCTTTCCATTTGCGCCGACGGTAACCTTATTTCCGGCGTGTTTGGCGGCGGTGTGTTTATCTACAACGAGGAAACATGGAACGCGTCCAACACAGGTTTGAATTCATTGAACGTCATGGGAATTGCAAAAGGCGAAGGTGGAACTCTCTACGCCTCAACATTCGGCGGCGGAGTTTTTGCCTTGCCGAAAGGAGAAACTGCGTGGCAAGCAATAAATGAGGGATTGGGTAACCTTGAAGTTGTTTCGTTTGCCGTTTCCGGAGATGAATTGTACGCCGGCGCGGCATATGGCGGCGTGTACAAACGCAGCGATCCGGGTGCTGCCTGGGAGTACATTGGCTTGCGCGAGGAATTTGTAAGCGCACTCGCCGTTGACAGGGCGCATCGCGTATTTGCCGGGACAGACAAAGGCGTGTTTCTTCTTGAGCCAACAGGAATTGCTTGGAAGGAAGCAAGTGCAGGTTTGCAAGGAAAGGACGTTTGGGCTCTTACTGTTGACAAACATGGAACCGTGTACGCCGGGACGAATGGCGCGGGCGTCCTTGCATGGTCCCGGGAGCGGGGACGCTGGAATGCCTTCAAAACACAACCAGCCGACCTGCATATAAGTTCAATGGTGCTTGAATCAGGGAATCGCTTTACGGTTGGAACAGCCAAAGGCGTGTTTCAAACCATCGACTCCGGAGTTACGTGGCAGAGATTGGGAGAGGATAGTGAAAATCAAGGCATCAGTGCGTTAGTCATGGATGCCAGCGGAGACTATTTCGCGGCGACGCGCATTGGCGCGCTGTTGAAGCGTGTCTCGCCTTCGCTTTCAATACGATAACAGGGAGCCTATTGTGAAACCGGCTTGTGTGCGATTTGCAACAGCACAATGCCGGCAACAACGGCGATCAGTCCGAGAGCGGAAGTGAGGTTGATGGGCTGGTCGCCGCGGATCAGGCCGAACAAAGTTCCGGCAACCGGAGAGCAAGCGAACGCAATCGCCAGCGTAACCCCGAGGTTTTCTGTAACGGCAAGCGAGGAGTAAAAGCACCACATCCCAAGACTTCCCGCGACAATTCCACCGCCAATGATGATCATCAGCCAAGGTTGAAGTCCGGTTTGCTGGGGAATCCGCCATGATGAGATGGAGAGCGTTCCGAGAATGACAACTGCAACGGCTGTCCGCAACGTAATCCCCGCGATGGGCGGTAATCCGAGTGCTTTCAGTCCGCTCTTCTCAAAATACCCTCCGATGCCCCACGCGATTCCCGCTGCGACTGCAAAGAGCATGTACGAACGCATGTGTTGTATTCCTCCGTTATTGGCTTTCCAACAGCAGTTCAATGGTGCGCATATCATCCGGTGCAATAATGGTTTCTGCTCCGAGAACGTTTTGCTTCACTTGTTCCGGACTTCTTGCGCCGACAATTGCAGATGTGATGAACTTGTTCATGAGAACCCATGCAACAGCAAGTTGACCAACTGTTCGTTGGTAACGCGCAGCCATAGGTCGCAATGCCTCAACGAGTCGCAGTCCGCGCGAGTATTTTGGTTCACGAAATTTTTCGCTGTGTATAACACGCCAATCATCCGAAGCAACTGACGCACGGTGGAAGCTTCCTGAAAGCAATCCCGACTGCATCGGACTGTACGCGACGATACCAATGGTATGTGCTGAACAGTAGGGGATGCTCTCACGTTCAATTTCGCGCTCAAGAAGATTGTAAATGGGCTGAAGCGATTGCACACGGCGAATCGTCGCGCACCGTTCCAGCAGATCCACTCCAAAATTACAAACGCCAATGTATCGGACCTTTCCCTCATCCTGGAGCGAAGCAAGTGTCCTCCATGATTCTTCCACGGGGGTGTCCCAGTCGGGCCAGTGAATTTGGTACAGATCGATGTACTCCGTTTGAAGACGGCTGAGCGATCCCTCTATTTCTCTGCGGATGGAATCAGCGCCTGCATATGTTCTGAAGTTCCCGTGTTCATCCCACGGCTGGCCGCACTTTGTCGCAACGAAAACACTCGCGCGCTTTCCGCGCAACGCCCGCCCGACAACTTCCTCGGAATGTCCCAGACCGTATTGAGCCGCCGTGTCAATCCAATTGATGCCAAGATCAAGCGCAGTATGAATCGCTTTGATAGATTCGTTGTCATCAACAGAACCCCAACCGTACTTCCAGGATCCGCCAATGGCCCAGGCACCGAATCCGATTTCGCTGAGCATGGGACCACTATGACCGAGTTGGCGTCTGTTCATTATTGTGCCGGCTCGATAATGGCAGACATTGATCCCTTGCAGCGCGGGATGCGCCAGTCCGCGCCGTATGACATGATCCTGTCTTTCTTGAGTTCAGCGCGCTCCTTGTGTGTTGTCTCCACGATCACCCTGCCTTTGGCGTCCACTTCGCATGCCATATCATACGCGCGTTCACGTGAGTGGTTGAAAATGTCCATCAGCATTTCGATAACGTAATCGTAGGTGTGTTCGTCATCGTCCAGTAATATCACATGATACCGGGGAATGAGAAGTGTGAGGTCTTCTTCAAGGACGTCGGTTTCAGAGGAGTGTTTTTCGTGCGTTTCGGCCATGATGTGTCAGAGCAATCCCACAGGGTCAACATCAACAATGCGTTTCAGGGAGCGCGCCCCGTGCTTGTCAGCTTGCGTGCTTGCGCGCCGCACGGCTTCCCGCATGCGCGTTCCCGAGGGGTCGTTCTCTTTGGTTCCCTTCACCACAAGATGCCAGCGGTACTGGTTATTGATCTTCCCGATGACGGCCGGTGAAGGGCCGAGCACTTCCAGGGTTCCGTTCGACGGCCGTAATGCCGCGGCGAAACGCTCGGCGTGTTTTCGGACAGCGTCCTCCTGTGTCCCCTTCGTCTCAATCAGGATAATGCGTGAAAAAGGTGGATACCGTAGCTCCTTGCGCGCTGCGTTTTCATTCTCAT
>CAZJYO010000166.1:0-6405 GCA_964550275.1 uncultured Chitinophagales bacterium | reverse complement strand
CAACATGATTTGAAGGATTAAAGGAGGACCACCATGGAACGAACAAAAATGCCGCATATCTACGGTTATCTGGTGTGCTTGGTTGCAGTTATCACGGTACTCATTTGTGCGTCCACGCTTGTATATGCAATCCTGGATCTTGGAGATCCTATCCATGCCGGATACACTGCTCCGGGCACGCCGAGCCTTGCTTCATTTGATAATTACAAAATGGACATCCTGAAATCTACTCCGAAGGAAGGGGAATCATCAAAAGCAGTGTATGTCCCCGACGATCAGACGTTGCGCGCCATGTTCGAGGCGGCAAAGGAGGACAAGATTCAACGGATACGGCACGAAGCAAATCGTACCATCGTTATTGATTGCATACTTATCGCAATATGTGTTGTACTGTTTGTAACTCATTGGAGATGGATGCGGAAGCTTTCAGCTGTGGTGCCGTAATAACCACGACGTCCTTGATTCCAAGCAACATTCACAGTACTTTTCATTCGTACATTCGCCACAACGTAAGGATTGGCCATGTTTGAGAGTTCGTCGGCAGGGTTGTACTGGTTTCTTCTGGGGATGCTTCTTGTGTTAAGCGAGCTTGCGCTCCCCGGATTCGTCGTCATTTTCTTCGGCGTCGGTGCGTGGATTACCGCACTGTGTGCCTGGACCGGCATTGCAGGCGGCTTCAACTCGCAACTGTTGATTTTTCTTCTTTCATCCGTGCTTTCCCTCTTTCTCTTCCGGAAACAAAGCCGTGGATATTTCAAGGGGATTGTCTCAGGAAAAATCAAGGACGCTTCACAACTCGATAATGTCCGCGGCGAGCGGGTGATGGTGATTGAAGACATTATTCCGGGGAGACTTTCCGGCAAGGTTGAGTTTCACGGCACTGTGTGGAACGCCGAAGCGGACCAGGAAATCAAAAAAGGCACAACGGCAGAAATCGTCGAACGCAACAACCTCACAATGAAAGTGAAACCCACTACGTAAAGGCCCGACAATGGAAATCAGCACAGTAATCATTCTAGGAATTGTCCTACTCGTCTTCTTCATCGTCCTGAAAACCGCACGCGTCGTTCCGCAGAAAACGGTGTTTATTGTTGAGCGGTTGGGGAAATACAATGCCACCCTTGAGGCGGGATTTCATATTCTCATCCCGTTTGTGGACAGGGTAGCCTACAAACACTCTATGAAAGAAATGGTGATTGACGTTCCTCCGCAATCATGCATCACCAAGGATAACATTGCCGTGGAAGTGGACGGTATCCTGTATATTCAAATAGTGGACCCGGTAAAGGCTTCCTATGGTGTCAGCGACTATGCGTTTGCGTCAACACAGCTCGCCCAAACGACAATGCGCAGCGAAATTGGAAAAATTGAACTGGACCGTACATTTGAAGAGCGCGAAAAGATCAATTCCGAGATAGTTACGGCAGTGGACAAGGCATCGCTTCCATGGGGTTTGAAGGTAACCCGCCATGAAATCAAGAATATTGTCCCGCCGGCCAGCATCAAGGACGCAATGGAGAAACAGATGCGCGCTGAACGCGAGAAGCGTGCGCTGATTGCAGAGTCAGAAGGCGACAAACAAGCGAAAATCAATCGCGCCGAAGGTGATAAGCAGGAAGCCATTGCCAAATCCGAGGGCGAGAAAATGAAACGGATCAACGAAGCCGAGGGGCGTGGACAGGAAATCGAGCGCGTGGCAATGGCGACGGCAAAGGGAATCCGTGAAATCGCAAACGCCATAAACGAAAAAGGGGGCATTGATGCAGTCAATCTTCGTATTGCCGAGTCGTACCTTGCCGAATTCGGGAAGCTCGCCCAGAAAAACAACGCCATGATCATTCCATCAAACCTGTCTGATGTTGCAGGTATTGTAGCATCGGCGGGAAAAATATTCACAACGATGAATCAAGCGGAGGGAACGGCAAAACCGGCGAAATAGGCTTTCGTCTTGCAAGCGGAACAGATCACAATCATTACAACGAAGAATCAAAATGCCTATATTGTTTCCATACAATCGGGGGAAACATGGGCAAGGCGACACACACATTTCACATTCCCGTGATGGGAATCGGCTTCACGATTGATACGCCAGCCAGGGTGGCACAATACGGCATCTCATCCGTTATTTCACTGGTCGATGATATTCTCATCGAGAAAATGAGGGGAGTATACTGCAGGAGATTAGACATCCCCTTCCACCCCATCTCAGAAAAAGAGGATGACTACCGGGCAAAACGGATCACAGCATACCTCAATCTCATCCACACAATCGTCCAATCGAAATTTACAGCACTGAAACACTCCATTGAAGAAACAGGCGAAGAGCTTCATAAATACCTTGACATGCTTCCGGATGGTTCTGCCATCAGGCAGCAACTTGGGGAACTCCTGGAGAAAAAAAGCATCAAGGAACTCTGGGAGTGGATCGACGCACATCTTCTGCCCGGAAGCATCGATGTGAACATCATGACAAAGCTGGACAAGGACAATTATCGCGAGGGCAAAAAGCTCCCCAACGCATTCAATGATGCGCATGCCGCACTTCGGGGATATGCCCAAAGCGTGCTGCACTCATCAATAGTGTTTTCAGCGGGAATGAACCCGCGTTTGTACAGCTATGCCGAAGCATTCGATGATTTTTATCCTGATGTACAGGGCGTGTTGAAAAAGAAAATCATCCTGAAGGTAAGCGACTACCGTTCTGCAATCATTCAAGGAAGGTTTCTTGCCAAGAAAGGCCTTTGGGTTTCGGAATACCGGATTGAATCCGGATTGAACTGCGGTGGACATGCGTTTGCAACGGATGGATATTTGATGGGGCCGATTCTGGAAGAATTCAAGGTCAATAGAGCTTCACTCATTCAGGCGATGTACGAGCTATTTGCCGCTGCCATGAAGAACAAGAACCGCCCCTGCCCTTCATCACCTCTTCCAGTAAGCATCACGGCGCAAGGCGGGGTTGGAACAGCGGAGGAGCATCACATGCTTATTGAACACTACGGGATCGATTCTGTCGGCTGGGGTTCTCCATTTCTCCTTGTGCCGGAAGCAACCAATGTTGATCCAAGGACACTGGAGCTTCTCTGCGATGCAAAGGAGGACGATATCTACCTGAGCAACATTTCTCCGCTTGGCATTCCGTTCAACAACCTGAGGAGCAACAGCAAGGACAGGGAAAAACAGGAGCTGATCGATAAAGGCCGCCCGGGAAGTTCTTGTCCGAAACAATATCTCTCGCTGAATATGGAATTTGCGGACCATGCTATCTGCCTTGCCTCCCGCCAGTATCAGCATCAGAAGATAAAGGAACTCAACGACAAGCACTTGGGACCGGAAGAGTACCAAAGGGAGTTTGAGGCAATCACTGAAAAGTCATGCATCTGTGTCGGTCTGGGAACAACAGCGTTGCTTGTGAATGATGTGGAAACAAAAGTGGAAGGGCCCGGCGTTTCAGTCTGTCCGGGGCCGAACATTGCGTACTTCGACAAAGTGGTTTCCTTGAAAGAGATGGTGGACCACATCCACAGCCGCGGGTCGATCATCAACGAGGAGATGCGTCCGCACATGTTTCTAAAGGAACTCGTGTTATACGTGGATTACATACAGAAGAGGATTGAGGAAACACCCAGGCCGTTCTCTGAAAAGCAGTTGAAGTATTTTCACACTTTTCAACAAAACCTGCAGGATGGAATCACATACTACAAGAATCTTTTCAACAACCTCGAGCCGGGACTGAATTCCCGCAAGGAAAAAATTCTCCGGGGGCTGGAAGAGATGCAGCAGGAGCTGTACAGCATCTCGTTTGCATCAACGTAATACTTTTTGAAGGCGCCTGGAACAGGGTACACGCTTGATTGAACCGACAAGCCCAAACCTCATAGTCTTGACAACAATGAGACTTTCAGAGGTCTCAATGATGGATTAGGACTCACTCCCCCCCTAACTCAACGATCAGTGAGTAAGACTCGTTGGGTTGATGGAGAAAGTGAACTGCTCCCCATTTCGGGTCCAACGTGAATGAGAGAAAAAGTTAGGTGAAATTTAGTGGAGAGCAGAGAAGCGCCCCAACGTCAATCAGTGCGATTCGGTGGGGGCTCTTCCCATGAACTCGGACTCCAAGTGCAAGCCCGAGTTCATGGTTTTCGTTTCCTCCTCTAAGTTCAAAAGCCAAGATCTACAACGAAGGCAAGAAGATGTTCTTCAACTTTTGTTACATCTCCCGTCCGGCGGAATGTGTACTCAGCGTGAAACGCAACATTTACTGCAGACCAGTCGCCGAGGTAATACCGCACCTGAGCCGTGTAGGCGTCGACCTTTCGCCCCGCATCGTACGACGGTGGCCGAACCCAGTTGTACAAAAGAGAGATAATCACCCGATCATTCATTAGTTCCGCCCAGTTGAGCTCCGCAAACCCGCCAGTGAACTCATAATTCCGGGTAGAATCGAGATTGTTCAGCTCTTTGTTGTCCTGTCCCATCAGAAACAACACACCCAGATTCAGATTCTCATAGTTGAAACTCCCGTCCACGCCGACCCTGTAGAACATCCTATTGTTCCTACCGTTCGTCTCACCCGTCGGCCCAGCGACTACCCCACTGAGATCCGCAGGCTGCCAACCAACGTATCCAAGAACACCCAGGCGCTGGCCGGCGGTCTGCCCGTCTCCTTTCCCAAAAGTGTATAATGAATTCAGGTAGAAGTCCTTTGCAGTGTTGTTGTCAGGATTTGCACCGTTGCCGTTCACCATCCCGAACCCATACTTGAATCCGTTGGGAAAGTGTCCCGTGGCCTCGATTCCCATTTGGTTATCGTCGAACACGAAGCTGTTGGACGGTGTCGTGAATGCATACACTTCATAGGGTTGGAAAAGGAAATATTTCCGCTTTGAACTGAACGGATGATACGCCGGCTCAAACCTTCCGACGCGCACATTTAGCGCGTCGTCAACGAGATTGCTGAAAACGATGTTCGCAGATTCAATACCCCCAAGTTGCGAAGGGTTGTCTCCTGTCCCCGGCCCGCGGAAATCCGCAGCGGGTTCATCAATTCGCGGCGTGTAGATCAACAGAAAGGAGACGTTCTTGTGAAACATACCCGCCGCCAGCAGATCAAGCCCGAAAATATTGAAGCTGTTGCTCGTGCGCTCTTCTACCGAATACATCGCGAGTCCTGCCGAGGTACGCAGGGCCAGAGGCGGCCCCTGGTCAAAAACTGTCTTTTCTCCTCCCACTTGGCCGGGAATCTGATACCCGTTGTCTCTGTAGCGCTGCCCGAAATCATTGAGACGCGTGAAGCCGGAGTGACACATATTGCAGTTGAACCCGTATTTTCTGGCAAAAGCCGGGATTGCAATTCCCTCCGTTGGGAAGAGGCTCCAGATAAAGAGCCAAAGTGATAACATGACGAGGATCTTTTTCATGGCAATGGCTCCCTATTTTGGAAATTCGGATGGAGGGACAGGCTTCACAGTCGCCACTTCTTGGTTCAGACTCACCAGTGCGCGTTTCATGAATGCAACCAGCGCAGCTTTCTCCGAAGTGGAAAGTCTCAGCGGCACAATCAGCGGGTCAAGATTTGGATCGTCGACATCCCCACCTTTATTATAGAACTCGACCAGACTCTCAAGGCTCTTCTCCGAGCCATCGTGTAGAAAGGGGGCTCGCAACACCGCATCGCGAACGGTTGGCGTTTTGAATGCCCCCTTGTCCGCCGCATTCTTCGTAATCTCGAATCTTCCAAGGTCCGGCTTAGCTGGGTTACTTTCCTTCACGCCGATATTATGAAAGCGTCCGTCAGTAAAGTTTCCTCCCCAGTGACATGCCGTGCAGTGCCCTTTGCCATTAAAGATCTCCAGTCCCCACTTCTCCCGATCCGTCAGCGCATCCTCATTTCCACGGACGTAGCGATCGAACGGAGAATCCGTTGTCACCACCGTTCGCTCGAATGCAGCAATCGCCTTCGCTACCTCATCCGTAGTTATTGCCCCAGGACCAAAGACAGTCTTGAATTCCTCAACGTATCCCGGGATATCACCGACAGTCCGTAGCATGGCGTCGTGCGTATTCCCCATCTCAATGGGATTCTGGATTGGTCCCTTCGCCTGCTCCTCCAAACTGGGTGCTCTTCCATCCCAGAACTGAAGCGGAAGGTATGCTGCATTCGATACAGGTGGAGCCCTGCGTCCTCCCTTCTGGCCATTAATGCCACCGCTTGTCGGACCGGCATCCGACCAACCCATGGCAGGGTCGTGGCATGTAGCGCAACTAATCGTATTGTCTCTCGACAGACGGGTGTCAAAGTAGAGTTGCTTGCCCAGTTGAATCTTCAGGGTTGTTTGAGGATTACCAGGCGGTATTGGTGGGGACGGCAGATTGCCGATCTTTTCAGGTCCCAGAATATGCGTG
>CAZJYO010000165.1:0-6456 GCA_964550275.1 uncultured Chitinophagales bacterium | reverse complement strand
ACGCCGTCATTCTGCGGACGACCTCGGGTTTGTCTCTTCCGGGAGCAGTAATTCAAAAGGGGAGTCGCTGAAGGACACCGCGCGCAATATCGAAGCAATGAAGATCGACATGGTGGTGATGCGCCACTCCGCCTCGGGCGCGGCGCAGTATCTTTCGACGGTGATTGAATCCAACGTGATTAACGCCGGAGACGGCGGACATGAACATCCGACGCAGGCGTTGCTTGATCTGTACACCATTCGGGAGAAGTTCAATCGCATCAAAGGACTGCGGGTGTGTATCGTGGGAGATATTCTGCACAGCAGGGTTGCGCGATCGAATATCCACGGACTTCTTAGAATGGGCGCTGATGTTTCTGTATGCGGACCCGCAACCATGATTCCGCGCGCAGTGGAACAGCTTGGTGTCAAGGTGTTTCATCATATTGACGACGTCATTCCGGATGTGGATGTATTGAACGTGCTGCGTGTGCAACTTGAGCGCGATGCCGGAAGGTTCTTCCCTTCGCTTCGTGAGTATCATCAGTACTACGGCATTACAAGGAAGCGATTGGAGAAATCGTCAAACCCGGTAACAATCATGCACCCGGGACCAATCAACCGTGATGTTGAGCTCTCATCAGACGTGGCGGATAGCGAGCATTCGGTCATCCTTCAGCAGGTGCTGAACGGCGTAGCAGTGAGAATGGCGGTGTTGTATTTGCTTGGAACAAGAAACTAATCGGAATGCCAGCATGAATGTACTTCTTAAAAACGGAAGACTGATTGACCCGTCAACAGGCCGCGATGAAGTTGTTGATATGCACCTTCTCAATGGCCGTGTTGAACGAATGGGTTCGGGGATTGCACCGGGCCGCACCATGGAAGTGATGGAATTGAGCGGGAAGATTATTGCCCCCGGTTTTTTAGATATGCACGTCCACCTTCGCGAACCGGGATTTGAACACAAGGAAACAATCGCAACCGGATGCGCCGCGGCCGCCGCTGGAGGATTTACCGCCGTGTGCTGTATGCCAAATACAAATCCAGCCATTGATGATGTCTCCGTCGTGCGGTTTATCCGTGAACGGGCCGCACTGTCGTTGAAAGGAGTGGTTGACGTTCATCCGATCGGCGCGGTAACCATGGGAAGAAAGGGAGAGCACCTTGCGCCGATCGCGGAGTTGTCGGAAGCCGGCGTTGTGGCGTTCACCGATGACGGCGACCCTGTTCACGACGCCGAGATCATGAGGCGCGCATTGGAGTACGCCGCGATGTTCAACAAACCGATCATCCAGCACGCGCAAGACCTGCCAATGACAAAAGGCGGCGTAATGAATGAAGGTCTTGTTTCTACAACGCTGGGGCTGCCCGGAATGCCGTCGGCGGCGGAGGATGTTATGATCGGACGGGATATCGTCTTGAGCGAATTTACCGGCGGGCAATACCATGTAGCACACATGAGTACGGCGGGCTCAGTGGATTTGATTCGCGCCGCGCGACAAAAAGGCCTGCGCGTCACTTGTGAAGTCACGCCCCATCACTTTACACTTACCGATGAAGCCGTCCGGAGTTATGACACAAATACGAAAATGAACCCACCCCTTAGGACAAAAGACGATGTTGAGGCAATCAAACAGGGGCTCAAGGATGGCACCATCGACGTCATTGCCACAGACCATGCGCCTCATTCATACGATGAGAAGCAGGTGGAATTCCAGTCTGCTCCTTTTGGCATTGTTGGACTCGAAACGGCCCTTGGACTTGCGATCACCGAACTTGTACTTCCCGGGCTTCTTACCATCTCTCAACTCATTGAAAAACTCTCCACAAATCCGAGGCGGATTCTTCACCTGCCGGAAATACGGATAGCCGAAGGTGAGCAGGCCAATCTCACAGTTTTCGACCCCTCCCTCACCTGGGTGGTTGAACCAAACAGGTTTTACTCCAAATCAAAAAATACTCCGTTTGCTTCCTACCGTCTGACAGGAAAACCCATTGCAGTTTTTAACAATGGAGCGGAGTTCCGGCTCTGAAGCCCGGCAACCGTCTGCATAAGTAGACGAGTCCTGCGCCACTCGTCTAATCCTGCGTTCACTCTCTCAGACGAGGCCAAGTACAAAAACGCCGAAAGGTTTCATTTTTTGAGTTCCGTCAGTGGTGGCATGGTGTTTGCCTTTTTACTACGGCAGAATGAACCTCGCAGAGAAAAAATCGATCCGGTTGACGTCTTTCGTGCTTGCCGTTCTCCCCGCGGCGGCACTTTTGAGCGGGTGCAAGGAGTACATCAATGCCATTGATACGGTTCCGCCCGATTCACCCCGGAACCTCTGGACTGAGAGCGGCGACAACGCGGTGGAAATCTTTTGGAACCGAAACCGTGAATCGGATGTGGCCGGCTATAATGTGTTTGTTTCCAGCTCCTATGAAGGCAGATACGATCTCATAGGATCAACGTCCTCCTCTAATTTTCTCGACCTGGGCGCGCGTAACGGTTACACCTACTACTATGCTGTTACCGCCTTCGATTATGACGGCAATGAAAGTCCGCTGAGCGTGGATGTTGCCTACGATGTCCCGAGACCTGAAGGATACGACGTTGTCGTGTACAACTTCAGGCAGTTTACCTCTACCTCCGGATATGATTTTTCAGAGTTCCATGTTATCCCCTTTGACCACCAGTACACCGATATGTATTTCGACAACGATAGGGGCGTTCCGTATATGAATGTTCGCCCGGATACGGATATTCAGGACCTTGGACCAACGAACTCATTGCTTGACATCAGGGTAGCGCCTTCAAACGGTTGGTCTCCGACTCATGATGTGCAGTTACGGGTTGGCCACACATACGCTGTGTGGACATGGGATGACCACTATGCAAAGTTCAGAGTGATATCGCTTTCCGCAAACCGGGTGGTATTTGATTGGGCGTATCAGCTCCAGCCGGCGAACCCTTCGTTCAAACCCGTGCCCGGCGGAGGAAGAATCGCGGCCGTGGAAGTTTCAAGATTGGAAAAATAATTGTCGTGCCTTGTCCAGTGATGAGAGAACCAGCAGAGAAGCGGACAAGGAACCTCAATGGAGAGCAAGGACTGCTCGTGTGGTTGGATGGTGGCTGCGCCAGCGGTCCCTCTCCATTGATGGTGTTTGAAGAGTTTTCGGTCTGTCTTGAAAGAGAGAGAAAGGTTGTGTCACGACAGACTGAGCCACAATGGAGAACTGGGTGGCGTTATCCGGATTGGATGGTGGACGGATTAACGTTGCTCGTCTCCATTGTTGGTTTATTGACTTTGCTGTTGACAACCGGTATGTTTTACCAGAACGAAGAAGGATACTGATGCGCTTTTGTCACAGTGTGGTATGGATGTTCATTTGTATCTCGTCGGTGTTTGCGCAGGATTCCCTGCAAAAGAAATCCGCTCAATCAATGAGGATTGTCCCGCGTTCACAACAGCAAAACATGAAAGCCGATGCTCAGAAAGAAGCGGCCAACAACGGGGATGTCGCCTTGAGCCGGTTCTTTGATGACACCGAGGGAGCCCTTCTTGCGGGCGACGTTGATTTTTTTGCAAGCCATTTCTCAACAAGTGTGATACTCAATCTTCGTGACGCCGAAAATGGTTCGTTCAGTGCAAACCAGGCCTTCTATGTGTTCAGAAATTATCTTCGCAACCGAAAGATCGTCCACCTCGATCTTGCTCAGGGCGGGGGAAACCGTTCCAACCCGTATGCGTCGGGAGTTGCCGGCGTCAATGTTCAAGGCGCCAGGGAGAGCATGAACGTGTATATCGAAGCAAGGAAAACCGGGAATGGGTGGGTGATAGTTCAGATTACTTTCTCCTGACCACGGCATGAATATCGCGCGTCGCCTACAACGCTTGTTGACTGGACGGCTCCGGACTCTCGGAGTCGTCCTTTGTGTTTTGGTGCTGGCGATAGCGGTGAAACTCGCCGAGATGTCCATCATTCATCGCTACTACCTCGCTTGGGACCAGGTTGCTGATGAACGCGCTCGTGCGTCTCTTGCCGATGCTCAGCAGGAATTTCATGATGTCCAGCGTTCCACCCGCCGGTTTGTCACTGAGCTAGCCCAACGCTCTGAAATCAACTTCCTGGGCGATACAACGAAGGAACGCAGGGCGCTGTTGTTCGATTTTCTTTCACGCGCAAACGCCGACTACGGGATCGGGCTGGAGGTTTTTGATCGCCGCGGGAAACTTGTTGCATGGGCCGGCCGAAGCGGGGGTCAACTTGATGATGAAATCCAGGTAGCGCTTGGCGGCCACCTCACTTCTTTTGTGGTGCGGGGGCCTGTTGCCTCATGGCTCTTTGTCTCCGCGCCGATTGCGAGGGAACATGAAATCATCGGGGCTATTGTCGGATGGCAGGCCGTGGAAGTTGCATACCCGCTGAACACACGACTCGTAAAGCGCGAGGGCCTTTCCCTCCGCCTGTCGGAAGAGCATGGAGTTCCCGTGGAGTTTGATTTCTCCCGCACGGCGGAATTGAGGAAGGACGGCCGTTATCTTTCCGAGGAATTGATCGGAATCAACGGTGCTCGTGTGGGCGTCGTGAGTGTAATGAGACCTTCGAGGTCAACCACGCTCGAACAGATCAGCAGGAAGTTCGATTTTGTCTTCTCCATGCTGCTTTCTGCTGCAGTTCTGATTCTTGCATTCATTGCCATCAGCAGACTCCTTGCCGTGCGCAGTGTGCTCTTTGCAGGAGTTTCCATAACCCTGACAATCTGGTGCGCCCGATATATTCTTCTCTTCCTCGAGTTTCCATCGGGGTTTCTCGAAACGGGAATCTTTGATCCATCTTATTTCGCGTCAAAGTGGGGGAATGGACTGGCGAAATCCATCGGTGAGATGTCCCTGAGCTCCATCGCCCTTATCGCGAATACGCTTCTTGTCCTGAGAATCATGCTGAAGAAATCGGAACGGGAGACTCCGTGGTGGCAACCGTCGAATGCTTTCGTCCGCATGGTTATCATAACCGCTTCAACAGTCCTGCTGTTTCTGTTTTTACGCGGATACGGGGCCTCCATCCGCAGTGTGGTTTTTGATTCGACTCTTCACTTTACCGACCCGCGTGTTATTGTGCCCTCGTTTGAACTCGGGCTCATGGTGTTTAATCTCTTTGCCCTGAGTTTTTGCTTGATCATTATTGCCGTTGGACTCACGTCCTGGAATATGAGTCTGGCGCCGGAAACGCGCGCGCTGAAAGGATGGGTCATTGTCGCGCTCCTGTATTGCGCCGCCGCGGTATTGTTCGGCGTCTTCCAGTCAAATCCGCTTATGTCATCGTGGTACCGGCTTTTTTTTGGCGCAGCCATTCTCGCATTCACTTTCCGGCTGCACTATCACTTTAACAGGGCAAGACGGCTTGCCACTGCGAATAATCTACTTGCTGTGTTTGCGCTTTCTGCTGCATTCTTTTATCCACAGCTCGTGTCGCACGTGCATGCAAAGGACCGTAACCGCATCGAAGCGTTTGCCGCCGAAGCAATCAGACCGGTTGACGGCTGGCTGACCATTGTTGTCAACGAGGCCTTGCAGGAGTTCATTTCTGACGAGGCACTTGATCTGATGACGAGCGGACATCCGGATGATGTCGGGAAGATAGCATTTCGTTGCTGGACGCAAAGCACTGTTGCCAAGGAGGGATATACGACGCGGTTTTCATTTGTGGACTCCGCGGGAAATATCGTGAGCCGCTTCTCGCTGGGAAGCCAGTCCATTTTCGGCCACCCTGAACAAGAGAGACTTCCTGAAGAATTGTCCATCAATGTGCGCGAAGCCGGGTCAGGGATTTCAACAACAAGAGTGTACTCCGGATCCATTCCTGTCTTCGGGCTCGATGATCGCTTGTTGGGATGGGGCATCGTCACGCTTGCGGCAGGGCAAAAGTCGTTGTTTCGCGGTGACAATCCGACCATTGTACGAAACGTCATGCCCGAAGTGCTTGAGCCGTTCTATCACTCTCTCACGGTTTCGCAATATGCGAGCGATACGCTGACCTTTTCGACGAACCTCGAACTCCCCATCGGGATGAGACTCCCTCGGGAAGTTCTCCTGCGGCTCGGAGACAACGGCGATCAGTATGCCTGGGAAAAGGAGACGTCCTCTGAGGCATCATGGGAAACACTGTTCATCCGGCGTTCCGATACTCCCGGCGACATTATCGGTTTGGGCGTGCAGAGTCCGGGGGTATGGTGGCATCTGTTCAATATCGTCAAGGTGACGGTGTACTATGCTTTTGTTGTCATAAGTGCCATTGCGGGTCTGCTTCTGGTGCAGTTTTATCGCGGAAGGCCGTACCGGTTCAAGTTCCGCGATAAACTCCTTGGTGCGCTCTTGATTACGACCATCGTTCCAGTCGCGGTGCTGGCATTTTTTGGCAGGCACAGTGTGCGCGAACGGCACATGGAATCCATCAACAATCGTCTTGATCAGGAAACATCCGTCATCG
>CAZJYO010000164.1:0-6464 GCA_964550275.1 uncultured Chitinophagales bacterium | reverse complement strand
GCTTTCGCGCTTCGGTCTTGTCTCCCATGGCTTTGATGGAAGCAGATGATGGACCTATGAAAATGAGCTTGTTGTCCGCAACAGCCTGGGAGAAGCGCGCATTCTCCGACAGAAATCCATATCCCGGGTGGATTGCATCGGCTTTGGCTTAGCGTGCAGTTTCAATTATCCGATCCCTCACAAGATAACTTTGGGCCGATGGCGAGGGTCCGATATGATAGGCCTCGTCAGCGTACAACACATGAGGCGCCGTACGGTCGGCATCCGAAAAAACCGCAACGGTTCCAATCCCCATTTCCTTACAAGTTCTCATGATCCGCACGGCAATCTCGCCGCGGTTGGCAATCAGAACTTTTTTTATAGGAGTTTTCATTCATCCTTCCTTGAGTTCAACGACCGTCGCACCGGTTCCTCCTTCGTTCCATTCCGCAAGGTGAAACGCTTTCACACGCGGGTGACCCGTGAGAAAGTCTGTCACTTTCTTCCTCAAAGCGCCGGTCCCCTTTCCGTGAACAATATCAATGCGAAACAAGCCGCCCAGGATCGCATCATCAATGAACTTATCAACGAGAGGCAGGGCTTCTTCTCCTGTCATCCCGCGGACGTCAAGATGACGGGGGATGGCAGGCCGGTCGCGCTGAAGATCACCATCTGTTTGAGGACGGCTCTGTCTCCGATCGGCAACAGCTACGAGATCACGGACCGGTGTTTTCATTTTCACATTACCAAATACCACAACCGCACTGTTGCCGTCCGGGCTGAAGCTGATGATCTCTCCGGATTGTGTTCCACCCCTTACCGCAACAACACTGCCGACGGAAAGGTCCGGCTTCACAAAGGGAACCTCCTCATGTTCCTGAGTCAACTCATCATCCATCTGTCTACGCAAAAGTTCGATTTCTGCTTTTGCGTGACGCACGGTTTCCTTACCAGCCGAGCTTTCGCGTATCTCGCGAATACTTCGCTCGATTATGGCATTGGCGCTGTCAACAATTTGCCTCGCCTCTTCAATTGCCTGAAGCTTGACGATTCGAAGTTCCTTTTGTTGATTCTTCACCCGGGATTCATATTGGGAGACCAAACCATCCAACCGCGTCTTTTCACTGTTCAACGCCTCCAAATCACTTCGATGGCGTTGCGAGAGTTCCTCAAGTTCCGAGACAAGATCGGAGAGCTTTGTTTGCTGCTGGCCAAGATATGTGCGCGCCTTTTGAAGGATGTCTTCACTGAAGCCGAGTCGCGTAGCCATCTCAAGGGCATAACTGCTTCCAGGAATTCCGGGACGGAAAGAATATGTCGGTTCCAGCGTTTTCTGGTTGAATTCCATTGCTCCGTTTTCCACTCCATGCGTTTCATAAGCAAACACTTTCAGCGCCCCGTGATGTGTTGTCGCAATCGTGAGCGCTTTCCGCTGAGCCAGCGTTTCCAGAAATGCCGCCGCGATTGCGCCCCCTTCGGAGGGATCAGTGCCGGAACCGATTTCATCAATCAACACAAGACTGTTGTGGTCTGCGTCCGCGGCAATCTGTTTCAGGTGACGGAGGTGTGAGCTGAACGTACTGAGATCATTTTCGATGGATTGATCGTCCCCGATATCAACGAAGATCGTATCAACCACTCGAAATACCGAGTGCGGGGCAACGGGAACATGGAGGCCGGACTGCACCATAAGCACGAGGAGTCCCACGCATTTCATCGCGACGGTTTTGCCTCCGGCATTTGGACCGCTGATCACGAGCATTGTGAACTCGTTCCCTAATTCAAGGTCGAGCGGAACGGTGCTCTTGTAACCATGAGTCATGAGAAGGACCGGATGACGGGCGTTATACAAATGCATACCGCCGGAATCCGTGATTATCGGTTCGGCGCCAAGGATTTCGATGGAATACTTTGCTTTTGCATGTAGAACATCCACCCGTGCAAGAGTGCGTTCATTGCTGAGCAGGGCATCCTTGCAAGCACGCACTTGGTGCGTGAGTTCCTTCAGAATGCGTTCGATTTCGCGTTGCTCACGGAAATGGAGACTTCTGATTTCATTGTTGAGTTCGAGTGTTTCCGCGGGCTCAACAAACACCGTTGCGCCGCTGGATGAGGCACTGTGAATAAAGCCGGGAATATGTCCTTTGAACTCCGCTTTGACCGGGATGACCATCCGGCCTTCCCGCGTTGTGACGATTTCATCCTGGCTGAAACCGTCAGAAGTTGCTTGCTTGATGATTCCTTCAAGCTTCTTCTTCAGTTGGTCATAGCGATCGTGGATTGATCTCCGGATGGAATGTAGTTCGCGCGAAGCAGAATCCTTGATCATGCCGGCATCGTCAATGGCCTGACTGATATTATACTCGATGATTTTGTCGACAAACAACGGTTCGACAATTTCCCACAGGAGCGGAAGAGAAGAGCGATGGGGCTTGATTCGGGAAAGTAATGTCCGTGAAGCTACGAGCGAGGACCGGATCCGGAGCAATTCGTCAGGTTGAAGAACAGAGCCATCAATTCCTGAACGGTGAAGCGAGGAAGCAATCGTATGCACTCCTTCGAGCGGAAGGAATCCCTCCTCTTCAATGTGTAGCTTCGTTTCGCTGACACAGGCGAGTTCGTGCCTGATCCGTTCTGCATGAACTTCCGGCACAATCGTATCAAGAAGCGCTGTCCCCGGCTCAGTCACCAAATACTTCCCCATATGGTGGAGTACCTTCTTGAAATCCAGCTTCTCGATAGCGCTTGAGAACGGATTCATTGCCGTTGCCTGTTCATCGTACAATCCTCACAGGCAATCACTCGGGCATGCCAAGGCGTTTCTTGACGAGAGATTGAACAAGTTTCCCGTCGGCTTTTCCTTTGAGCAATTTCATTACTGCCGGCATGAGTTTGCTGAAATCCTGCACGGTGGTCGCGCTAACTTCTTTCGCAATATTGTCAATCAGGGATGCGATTTCGGATTCTCCAAGCTGCTTCGGGAGATACTCCATGATGATGGCAAGTTCTGCGGATTCCTGGGCGACCAGTTCAGGTCTTCCGCCCTTTTCAAACTGCTCGATGGACTCCCGCCTTTTCTTTGCCGAGGCGTTCAAGGCCGCAATCTCGTCCTCCGGCGTCATTCCTGATGCCGTTCCCCTCTTTTCAATCTCCTTCTCCATGAGTGTGGCGCGAAGTGTCCGCAGAGTCTCGAGGCGGGTTTTGTCGCCGCTCTTCATTGCCGCTTTCAAATCGTTGCTGATTTTGTCCTTGAGTGTCATGTTTATCGTCCTTGAAAAAGCAACACAAGGCGGAAAACCCCGCCTTGCGATTTTTACGTAGTTGCTATGACGTGAAAACAATAGATGATTGCAATTTGAAATGCAACGGAACAGTAATTAGACGCGTCCATACATTTTGACGGTTGTGCCGCTCAATGAGCGTGCCTCGTCCGAGCACAAGAAAAGAATCGTCGACGCGATCTCTTCAGGAGTTACCCACCGGCTTTCATCGCCCCTTTTCATCCACGCCTTGTTTGCCGGTGTTACGATAATGCTCGGAGCAATCGCATTGGCTGTAATCCCAAACTCCTTGTACTCTTCAGCAATTGTTTCTGTAAGTGTAACGACGCCCCGTTTGGCGACTCCATACGCACCCTTGCCGGCTGAAGGCGTAAGCGCAGTCATTGCGGAGATACTGACTATTCGCCCATAGTTTTGACGTTGCATGACTGGTAACACCGCCCGGGACATCAAAAACATTGAAGTGAGATTCATATTCAGGGCTGTCTGCCATTCCCCGAGCGACGTCTCGGCGGTCTTTTTTCCGCCGATATAACCGCCTGCAATATTTACAAGGTAGTCAATGCGGCCCCAAGTTTTCACAACATGGTCGGTGAACTCAATGACCTGTTGTTCCTCGGTAAGGTTTGCAGACCTTAAAATCACCCGTTCAGCTTCGGATGCCTCAAGCTTCGAGGAAACTGATTCAGGTGTTTGTGAAGCAAGCGGAATTGCAACTTTTGCCCCGGCATCAAGAAAAAAACGGGTGACAACCGAACCCAGAGCACCCGAGCCGCCCGTGACAATCGCAATCTTTCCGGAATGAGGCATGACGTATATTCAATATATTTACGAAGGAAAGGAATGTCAACAACGGCAAACAGGTTGCAATTTGTTTCATGTCTGCGTACTCTATGACTGTTTTTTCACACCGCAAGAACAACTCAACAAGGGATATGACACATTCAAGAGTTCACGGCATCCGACTGCATGTTCTTCTCCTTTTGTCAGGGGTATGCTTCGGTATTCTCCAGGCACAGGAACAGAGTGCATCGCGATCGCTTGCTGTCGAAGGCGAAAAACACTTTGCCGATCTTCAACAGCTGACGTTTGGCGGTCAGAACGCCGAAGGATACTTCTCATTCGATGAGGAAAAGATAATTTTTCAGTCTACGCGCGATTCATTAAAATGCGACCAACAGTTCATCATGGACCTGAAGAGCCTGAATGTTCATTTGGTCAGTACGGGCAAGGGACGAACAACGTGCGGATATTTCTTCCCCGGTGATACCACAATCCTGTTTTCCTCCACACATCACCACATGGTTGAGTGTCCGGAAACACCCGACTACTCCAAGGGATATCTTTGGGCCGTGTATCCGACATACGACATTTTTCGCGCCACTGCGGATGGGCGTAATCTCGTTCAGTTAACATCAACACCGGGTTACGACGGGGAGGCGACTGTCTCGCAGAAGGGAGACAAAATTGTTTTCACATCGACGCGCAATGGCGACTTGGATTTGTACAGCATGAACCTCGATGGAACCGGCGTTCGCCAACTGACGAATGATGTCGGCTATGATGGCGGCGCTTTTTTTTCCTTGGATGGAAAATCCATTGTGTACCGCGGATGGCATTACCCCGATTCTGCGAGTGCGAGCGAATATAAGGCGCTTCTTGCAAACCACCTTGTTCGCCCTTCACGCATGGAATTATTCGTAATGAACGCGGATGGATCCGGAAAGAGACAAATCACCAACAACGGCTTTGCAAACTTTGGTCCGTTCTTCCATCCGGATAACAAGCGAATTATCTTCGCGTCCAACATGCATGATCCCAAAGGACGCAACTTTGATCTGTACATGATTGGTGTGGATGGAACCGGGCTCGAACGCATTACGTTCAATGAGACATTCGACGGTTTCCCCATGTTTACGCGCGACGGGAAAACCCTGATCTTTGCATCAAACCGCAACGGTAAAGTGCGCGGCGAAACAAATCTCTTTCTGGCACGATGGAAGGATTGATTCAGCATTGAAAGCATACAAAGCAGTCATCGTTGTTGCTCTTGGAGCGTGTGCAATAGGGAATGACCTGCGCGCACAAACGTCAACAGAAATTACGGAACAGGATATCCGGACGCATATTCAGTTTCTGGCTTCCGATGAATTGGAAGGTCGGGCATCCGGCTCTCCCGGCAACCGGAAGGCGGCTGAATATATTGCGCGCCTGTTTGAAGAATATGGACTGTCTCCTGCCGGAGATGACGGCTCATTCTATCAGCATTTTGAGTTCGTTGCCTCTTTGCGTCCCGGCCCGGGAAATCAGGTGGCAATCAATTCTGGCAAGGAGAACTTCGCGCTGAGCATTTCCGATGATGTCCTCCCCTTGGGGTTTTCTTCGGACACCACAGTTCAGGCCCCTGTGATATTTGCCGGATATGGTATTTCCGCGCCCGGGGAAAATTATGATGACTACGCAGGCATTGACGTCACGGGCAAAATCGTCCTCATGCTTCGGTACTCCCCGGACGGGAACAATCCCCACAGCAAGTTCGAACAGTTTTCATCTCTGAGACAGAAGGCCCGGATCGCCCGTGAAAAAGGGGCCGCGGGGATGATTCTCGTGACTGGTCCCTCAGACGCTGAGGAGGACCGCCTTGTAGACTTGGTTCATGATCAGGCATCTGGCTCGTCGGGGATTCCCGGAATTTCCATCAAACGCAGTGCGTGTGACAAGGCCCTTCGATCTGTTGGTCTCACCATTAAGGCCCTTCAGGATTCGATTAACGCTTCAAAAAGGCCCGCATCCCGATCGCTTTCTGGAATTACCGTACGACTTACGACAGAAGTACTTCGCATCAAAGAAACCACCGCAAATATCGTTGGAGTGCTAAAGTCACCATCCCCGAAAGATGATGAAGTGGTAATCATCGGAGCACATATGGACCACCTGGGATTTGGCGGACAGGGATCAGGAGCTCTCGACCCCGAAGTGAAGGGCATTCATAACGGCGCGGACGATAATGCTTCTGGAACAGCGGCCCTTATGGAGATTGCCGAGCATCTTTCAAAATCAAAGACCTCGTTACGGCGAACAGTAGTATTTATTGCTTTCTCAGGTGAAGAACTGGGGACACTTGGTTCGGCTCACTACGTCAACAAACCTGTTTTCCCACTAGGAAAAACAACCGCAATGATAAACATGGACATGGTTGGGCGA
>CAZJYO010000163.1:0-6537 GCA_964550275.1 uncultured Chitinophagales bacterium | reverse complement strand
TTGATGGCGTGGATCTTCTTCCCGCTAAGGTATTCATGAAGAAGAATCCTATGTCGGTGGAGATAACGATCAGTGAAGGGAAGAACCGTCAGATCAGAAGGATGTTTGAAGCGCTTGGTTACCGGGTGGAGTCTTTGCACCGGAAATCAGTTGGCGATGTTGTTCTGGGAAATCTTCCCGAAGGAAAGACAAGAACGTTAACTCAAGGAGAAATCAAAGCTTTGTCCCACGGGCAGTAGAACGACCGTCTCGGTCGTTCGCTGAGCTGCCAAGCTGAGACGCGACTAACAGAATAAGTTTCAATTCGAAAAAGGAAGCACGTTGCCCATCATCGCGTCCACAATCGTTGAAGTATGTGTGTTCAGGTTCGCGAACAACAGACCCGAATATCTCTTGTTGAGACGTTCGGAGAGCGAAAAGATTTATCCGGGCTTGTGGCAGCTCGTCAGTGGAAGCATTGAAGGGAAGGAGAAGGCGTACGAAGCCGCATTGAGGGAATTGCATGAGGAAACCGGATTCACGCCGCACCACTTCTGGGTTGTTCCTCATGTCAGCACTTTTTATGATCCTTCACATGATTCTATGAATCTCACTTCGGTTTTTGCAGCCCAAGTTTCTCCGGAAGCAGAGCCACGGTTATCAGATGAGCATGAATCATTCCAGTGGATGCCAAAAGCCGACGGAATAAAGAAACTGGTTTGGCCCGGACAGCGACAGGCGCTTGAAATTGTGGACGCGTACATCGTTGGTGGCGCCGAGGCGGGCAGGTTTACGGAGATTGCTGTCCGGTGATCAACACACGTTTCATCTGTCATAGGCATTCTCCCGGCCGTCACGAACCCTGCCCGCCATCTAAAGAACTCTTTTTGTATTCGGTCAGCAAATTGTTGGTGACCGCCGAGTATTGTTTTTGTTCTTTCCCTTGCGAAAGAGAAAGAACCAAATGCCGAAGGCATCCCGCTCCATAATACTTATGATAATTGCGGGAGAGAACTGTCCGAAGGTCGAAACGCACATGCAACGTTAACTCTCGCTTGGTTTTAGTGTGATTCCGGCAGCATGACTACCTCACGAAACCATTCAGGATGCCTTTCGACTTCACTATTCGTTCGATGCGTTCAGGGTGACGGTTGCGTTGTTCTTCCTTTTTGAAAAGAAAGAACCAAAGAAAACTTTCGGAACTGCAAACGCTGCGGTTGTTCATAGTTGGAAACTTCGAAAGTGTAGATGGTCTTCCTTCGCACACCGCCAGCAGTTCCGAGGCCACAGGCGAGTGGTTCATCACATCGCATGCCAATGTGGAGTGCAACGTTCTTCTCTGGAAATTTCCAATTCTATGCGCGAACTCGATTCGTCAACAGGTCTTGTCATTAAGCACCGGGAATCCCAGGTTGGGTAGGTAGGAATACCAACTACACACTCCAACTTTCTCCCGGTCGTCACGAACCATTTCGTGACGGGGGGACTTGAGTTCTGCAACGTTCACACTTCGCAATTTGGTCACCAAATGGTTGGTGACCACCGAGCAAGTAGCATCTGAAAGAAGCACATCCCTCATTGCTAATCACACTTCCTTTCAGTAGTTTTACTTCCGGTTGCACACTTACCATTCAGTCTTGGAGATCATCTTGAGTATCCTTGTTGTCGGCTCTCTTGCGCTTGATTCGATTGAAACGCCGTTTGGTTCGGTGGAAAACGCCCTTGGCGGCTCTGCAACGTACATCTCGATTGCCGCAAGCTACTTTGCTTCTCCCATCCGGCTTGTCGGTGTTGTCGGCGGCGATTTCCCGAAAGACGCAGTGCGTTTCCTTGAATCACGTGGCGTTGATATGGACGGACTGGAGATTGTGGAGAACGGCAAAACATTCCGTTGGGGCGGAAAGTATCACTACGATCTGAATACCCGCGACAGTTTGTACACTCACCTGAATTGCTTTGAGCATTTCGATCCCAAGATTCCGGAAAAATACAAACACAGCAAAAGCGTTTGCCTTGGCAACATTGATCCCGTCCTTCAACGCAAAGTGCTGGATCAAATCGAACAGCCGCGTCTGGTCGTCTGCGACACGATGAACTATTGGATTGAAGGGAAGAACGCAGAACTGAAAAAGACACTCGAGCGTATTGACATCCTCATTATCAACGATTCGGAAGCGCGCCTGCTTTCACAGGAACCGAACCTCATGAAAGCCGGCCGCGTGATCCGCGCAATGGGACCGAAGATTGTCATTGTCAAGAAAGGTGAACACGGTGCGTTGCTGTTGACTGATGACATGGTGTTCTCAGCGCCTGCATACCCGATGGAAAGTATTTTTGATCCGACCGGCGCAGGTGATGCATTTGCCGGCGGACTCGTTGGCTGGCTGGAACGCACCGGAGATTTATCCGAGGCGAATCTCAAGCGCGCCGTCATCTACGGAAGTACGCTCGCCTCATTTTGCGTCGAGAAGTTCAGTGTTGACGGGCTTGCCGATCTGACCTATCTCCAGATTCAGGATCGCTTCAGGGAATTTCGTGAGCTTTCCCATTTCGACGAGGACTAAACTCCCGTTCTTCGCGGGAACCAGTGTTGCCTTCACCGGTGTTCTACTCATTGCATCCAAGCGGGGGTACATCTCCAGATGATGATCGTGACGACGGATGCCGTTGTTTTGAAGGCGATGAAATACGGGGAGACGAGCAAGATTGTTACCCTGTACACGAGGGATTACGGCCGACTTTCAGTTCTCGCAAAAGGGGCGCGTTCGCGCAACAGCAAGTTTGGTTCCTCCCTTGAACCGCTGAGCATTGTTTCCGCGGTATTCTACAAGAAGGACCACCGCGATCTGCATCTCCTGACGCAATGCGGTCTTCGAACGTCCCTCCGGAGAATCCCCGAAGACCTGGAAAAACTCGCCGCGGCAATGGCGGTTGTTGAACTTGTTCTCGGCGTGGCGCATCAGGAGGAAAAAAACGAGGAGCTGTTTGTGTTCCTCTGCGATGTGTTGTCCGCCATCAATACTGCAACAATTAACGCCGGAAATGCGTTATACTTCTTTGAAGTCAGGTTGTTTGATATTCTCGGGTTCAAGCCTAATTTCCATGCATGCCTTCGATGTTCACGGTCTCTTGAAGAAAACTCCACAGCAGTATCCGTCGAGGTTCTTCACGGGGGGGTGGTATGCGGCGAGTGTTCGGCAACAATGAAAACGGGGAGGAGCATTTCAGCGCCTGCGTTGAGAGTTCTTCAGCGGTTACAAGAACTTCCGGAGCCCGGTATGAGCAGTACGATCACGATGCGCGCGGGACTGCGCGATGAACTCGCGGGTTTTCTCGATACGTATCTGAGGAATCACGTCGAGGGTTTGCGGCAGTCAAAATCCGGAAAAGTATTTTCAGCAATTTCTCAACAGAATATTCTTTTGCATAACTAAGGAGAGCATATGTCGAAGCTAACCGTTCTTGCGTCATTGGTGTTGGTGGGAATAGGAGTTCTACTGGGCGTTACATTCGGTCCGGGATCGGATGGAGAGGGTGGATCGGGTGTGTTTGAAGGGCGTGAAGTGAGGATCGGATCGCAAGTGCCGGTTGTCAACGCAAGCTTTGATTTGAAAACCGCCAGCGACGCGTTTGTTGCCGTTTCCAAAGCGGCGACGCAGTCGGTCGTTTCCATCACTGTCACAACTTCCGGAAAGGAAGGCAACCAATCACAGCGGGACTTCTTCCATTTCTTCGGACCGGACTTCAAAATGCCGGAGCCGGAACCTTCACAGGGTTCGGGGTCGGGCGTCATCATCACGGATGACGGATACATTGCAACGAACAATCACGTCGTTGACGACGCGACAAAAGACGGCATTGAAGTCGTGCTTCACGACAAGTCACGATACAAAGCAAAGCTGATCGGTACGGATCCGACGACCGATCTCGCAGTCATCAAGATTGATGCGAAGGGACTTTCCGAAGCAGCACTCGGCAACTCCGACGAGGTGCAAGTTGGCGAATGGGTACTGGCAATCGGCAATCCGCTTGGTTTGAACTCAACAGTCACCGCCGGCATCATCAGCGCCATCGGGCGTAACATCCGCATCATTAACGATTCGTACGGCATTGAGAATTTTATTCAGACAGATGCAGCGATCAATCCCGGAAACAGCGGTGGCGCGCTCGTGAATCTTAAAGGCGAAGTTGTCGGAATTAACACAGCCATCGCAACGACCAACGCGCGATACCAGGGCTATGGTTTTGCGGTTCCCGTGAATCTTCTCAAAACCGTTGCCGCTGATTTGATTAAAGACGGCAAGGTTCGTCGCGGTTACATCGGCGTCCAGATCCAATCTGTTGATCAAACCATGGCTGATGCACTCGGGTTGTCGAAAGCGCAGGGTGTTATCGTGCAGAGTCTTGTGAAGGGCGGCGCCGGTGAATCTGCAGGACTGAAGGAAGGGGATGTTATCATCTCGGTGGACTCCAAGGAAGTGAACGAGGCGAATGAACTGCAGTCATACATTGCGACGCGGCATCCCGGGGACGTAGTTCTGTTGAAGATCTTCCGCGACGGCAAGACCATTGAACGAAAAGTAACGCTGAAACCCCGCGACGAGGAGACCGCGGTAACGGCCTCCAACAAGGAGTCTGATACGGACAAGGGGGAATCGGAAAGGGAGTCATCGGTGATATCCATTGATAACATCGGACTCTCTGTGCGTTCACTGAATTCCGATGATAAGAAAGCTGTTGAAGTGGAGAAAGGCGTCGTGGTTGAATCCGTGAAGCCATACAGCGAAGCATTCAGCCGGGGGATTGCCGCGAACGACGTTATCGTCGAGGCTGACCGCAAGGAAGTCGGCTCACCAAAAGAGTTCAAGAATATCCTTGAATCGCGGAAGAAGGGTGATTCGGTGTTACTGAGAGTGAAGCGCCAGAGCGGCGCAACGAGCTATGTTGCTATTCAAATACCCAAAGACTAACCGTTCTCCTTTTCTTGCTGCCGAAGCCCTGCGTCGAAAGATGCGGGGCTTTTTTATGAAAAACTTGACAATTCCTCCATAGGATGCTATATTTTTTCAGTTTTCAATGATCAATCTGCTCCCAGTAAGGAGGAGAGACTTCAGCGCAGAGATCTACTACAAAGCCACAAACGGCAAGCTTAACTCGAAGGTTCTGATTCTGAATCAGAACTACGAGCCGATGAGTGTGATCAACGTGAAGAAAGCGATCATTCTTCTCTATCTGGGCAAGGCCGAACTTATTGAGGCAAACAAGGGGCGTGAACTACGGTCCGTCTCGGCAGCGATGCCGTTTCCGAGTATTGTCCGGCTTTCCGTGTACGTGCGCATTCCTTACAAGAAGATTATCCTTTCGCGGAAGAACATCCTGCGCCGTGACGGTCACCGGTGCCAGTATTGCGGCAGAACAGACATGACGCTGACGGTTGACCACGTACAACCTGCGTCCAGAGGCGGTGAGGACACATGGGAAAACCTTGTGTGTGCATGTGTTGGTTGCAACAACCGGAAAGGCGACAGGACTCCGGACGAATCACGTATGCCGCTTCACCGGACGCCGATGCGTCCGAACCATGTGACGTTCATCCGTCATTTTGTGGGAAGTCTTGACGAGCGGTGGAAGCCGTATCTGTTTCTTCATTGAACGACGGGTTGATGTGCGGACAGCCATGGATTCCGTTCCCCCAGACCATCACGGGAAAGACAGTATTCGTTGACACGAAAAACAATTCTCAGCGGGATGCGGCCGACAGGCAAACTGCACCTCGGGCATCTCGTTGGAGCGTTGGAGAATTGGGTTGCCCTCCAACATGAGTATCGCAATTACCATCTCATCGCCGATTACCACGCTCTTACCACCAACCTGGATTCATCCGACATCCATCAAAATTCGATTGACATGCTCATCGACTGGCTTGCGGCGGGAATCGATCCGGTCGAGAGTCCTGTTTTCAGACAGTCGCAAATCAAAGAGCACACAGAACTTCATCTTCTCTTCTCGATGCTTATTACCACGGCGCGTCTTGAACGGAACCCGGCGGTGAAAGAACAGGTTCGTGATTTGAACATTGAGAATGTCAGTTACGGTCATCTGGGGTATCCCGTGCTTCAGGCCGCCGATATTCTTTTGTACAAGGGGGAACTTGTTCCTGTGGGGGAAGACCAGCTTCCGCATGTGGAGATCTCACGGGAGATAGCGCGACGTTTCAACTCCCAGTACGGTAATGTGTTTCCGGAGCCGGAAGCCAAGCTTACAAAATTTGCGCGTCTTCCCGGTCTCGATGGCATCGACAAGAAGATGAGCAAGTCAGCAGGGAACACAGTTCTGCTTTCTGATTCACCGGAAGAGATTCAGAAAAAAATCCGGACGGCGGTGACCGATCCGCAAAAAGTTCGCAAGAACGATCCGGGCAGACCGGAAGTGTGTCTTGTCTTCACCTATCATAACAAGTTCAACAAGAGTGAAGTGCAGGAGATTGACACAAACTGCAGAAGCGGTGCTCTCGGGTGCGTTGATTGCAAAAGAAGAGCCGGCGAGAAAATCGCCGCG
>CAZJYO010000162.1:0-6700 GCA_964550275.1 uncultured Chitinophagales bacterium | reverse complement strand
CTCAGCGAACGACCGAGACGGTCGTTCTACTGCGTACATGTGTGGGTCAGCCCTGTCTGCAGCAGGCAGGCGTCTCGGCTGACTGATAGGCATCAAACTGAGACTGAGGCTATTCCGCCTCAGCCCATTTCTTCAGAATCGCTTTCTCTTCCGCCGTCAACTTCGATTCAGAGTGCATGATTTCATACATTTTTGGGGGCATTTTTTCGGCTTCCAGCTCTTCGAATATTTCTTCCTTCCAATTCCCCCGCTTGAAATCCGTCACTTCGTCCCACTTTGAAAAATCCAAATGCTTCCGGCCCTCTTCCACGTCGCGTATCACCAGCCATGAAACCGGTGCGACATTGCTATACCACGGCCATTGTGTCGCGCTTGAATGACAATCGAAACACGCGCGCTTGAACAGGGAACCAACATTCGGATCGATTGAGGGTGAAAGCGTCATGGGAGCGGATGCCGGCCGATCAACAGGAATGAATTGCAAAATGACGAAAACGGCAAGAATGCCGACAAGGGCGCGCACGATGATCTTCTTCATGGGTCTCGATATTGTTGCTGAACGGTCGATTGTAATCTATTAAAAATCCCATTGAAAACCAGCTTGAATCCGACGGGGAGCACCCGGCCTGATGCCGCGTGTTCTGTCGGCAATATACTCGTGGTCGGCAATATTCTTGATCGTCAGAAAGACTGTCGAGGAGAGCGATGGAATTTCATAATTTGCCGTTGCGTTGAAAATGGTGTACGAGGGAAGTGTGCCTGATTGTCCGTCGGCGGAAGGGTCAGTGGTGTTGGCAAAGTTCGAGAACTGGGTCGAAACGGAGACCGCTTCGAGCCGGACATCCCAATGATGATGAGCGCCGACTCCGATGCCCGCTGTCAGCATATGCTCGGGCGCATACGGCATGCGATTTCCTTCGCGGCTGCCCGCAACCGGTTGGTCGTTTGCGACCTGGACAAACGGGCTCTTCTGTTCAGCAGTAGGAAGGAATGTGTACACAAGCGTGAAAAAGAATCCCGTGTGTTCCCCGGAGCGCGAATCAATGCCACCCGAGAACTCAGCACCCTGAAAAAGCGCCCGGGCTTGCGCGAGAGGAGTTGAACCTCCGGCAATTGATCCCACTGCAATCAGATTCTGAAAGTAGTTGCGGAAGAACGTCGCTTCAAGGTTCAGCCACGATTCCGGGTTTGCTCTGGCCCCCAGCTCGAAATTCCAACTGTGCTCAGGGTCGACATCCGTGAAGGTCGCTTCCGGTTGGCCCGCCGGTGTGAGGATAAGGTCTTCCGTACGCGGCGGCGCAAATCCGCGGTGGGCACTGATAAAGAGGGTCGTGTGTTCGAAGGGCGCAACCGTTGCCCCCAGTCCCGGAATCCATTCTGTAAGACTCGTCGAACCGCTGGCTCCTGTCCGGTTGTCGGTTCGTTCATTGATGACATGTTCAAGGCGCAATCCGGGCGTTATACTCCAGACGCCGAACAGGAAACGGTTTTGTACAAAGCCGGAATATCCCTGTGTATGCCTGTCATTGTTCTCCACGACGGCTCCCGTACGTGCCGTTGCCGTGGTTGCGTTCTGTTGTTCGCGTTTTTGAATCTCAAAATGCGCACGAAGTCCGGTGCTCAGTTCGTTATTGACTCCAAACGCTGCATACCGAATCAAGAGACGCGGCTCGAGCCCGTACGTTGTATATTTGCGCAGCCGTCCCTGCGTCGAGGCAATGGTGTCGGGGTCAATGCGAAGCCCGGCAAGGCGCGTATCCCGAACTCCGGAGCCGCCCTGTGCATCGGTAGTACTGCTTGATTGACGCCACCAATCCCTGCTGAAATACGATCCATACAGACTCGTTGTGAGAAGAACGGTCTCGCTCAGTTCAGACTCATGGGTGGCGGAGAGTCCGTACCGCGACGCCGTGAATTCATCATTGTCATACGGATTGTATCTGACTCCGAAGTTCTTCAGTTCCTGTTCGGTGATCCCCGTGTAGGTGATTGCTGATTGCTCGTGGTAGTAGTTTGCCCGCAAAGCAACCGCACTCTTCTGGTCTGCAATCAACAGCCCCTTAAAGTTGACGTCGGTAAAGCCCGGTTCTTCGTTGTCGCGAGCGCCATCACCTTGTTTGCGCACGAGATCCAACATCAGTCCGCTGTGGCCAAACCTGACGTGCCCGTCGTACGTGTTGCGGCTTCCGGCTGAGAAGCTGACCAGGCCATGTGTTTCGAGCGGAGGGGTCGGGGTGATGTAGTTGACGACGCCCCCAATGGTCTGTGGCCCGAAGAGAATTTGTTCAGACCCCTTCAGCACTTCGCTGCGCGCGAAACGGTCAACGGGGGGGTGATAATAGCTGGCGTTGTCACCGTAGGGTGCATAGGCAAGCGGGAGGCCATCTTCGAGAAGCAATACTTTGGTTGAGCGTGTAGGATTCAATCCGCGTATGCCGATGTTTGGACGCAGGGCGAAGCCCTCCTCATCACGAGTATGCACGCCCGGGACGTGTTGAAGAAGCTCGTTCACATTGAATGGCCTTGTGCCGGTGAGGATATCGTCCCCAAGAATCGTTGCGGACCCGGCAATAGTATGGCGTCGGTCGGCGGAACCGACAACGATAACGGCAGGCATTTCGTACCATTGCGTTGTGCTGTCGCCCGCCTGTTGTGTGGAATCAGGAAGGGAGACTTGAGCGATGAGAGGGAGTGCGTTGAAGAGAAAGCAGGCAAGAAATAAAACACAACGTTGCATGAAACCTCCTTGTTGGTATTTCTCATCCCTCGCTGTTTCTTGACACCCTGCAACGCCTTGGGTATATTGGGGACGAAGAGGGTATCCCACAACGTGGGACCTTTCCGATAACAGGCGTGCCCACCCTTGCCAAAGGAATCGTGGGTGCGCCTTTTGTTTTTACACTTATTTTTCCTTCACGCTATGAGACGCCGGAAGGGGTTCTTTCGTTTGAATATGGCAACCGCAATCTCCTGAACCGCACGCCCGTTTGTTCGCGAGCTTCCGTTTGTTCCACTGTTGCCTCGCAAGCAATGCGGCCGAGAGAATAACAATGATGATGGAAACTGCCTGTTGCCAGTCCATCAGCCCTCCAGCCCCACGAATAACCCGAATCGATAAACCGCAAATGTTACTGTGTACGCCAGCACAGTCATATAGCCGATTTGAAACAGAGGCCATTTCCAGCCGTTGGTTTCGCGCCGCACCACAGCGATTGTGGAAAGGCATTGCATCGCAAGCGCGTAATACACCATCAGACAAATAGCCGTGAGCATGGTGAACGTCGGCTTGCCGGTTGTTTCGTTCTTGTCCCGCTGAAGATATTCACGCAATGAAACGCTCCCCTCGTTGCTGTCTTCCTTTTGCAGGTTGTACACGGTGCCCATCGTACTGACAAACACTTCACGTTGAAGAATGGAACTGATAAGCCCGATGCCGATTTTCCAGTCAAACCCCAGCGGTTGAATGAGTGGTTCGATAAGCTGGCCCGCTTTCCCCGCGAAACTCTGTTTCAATTGTTCTGCCGGAGTTGCGTTCTCAAGTTTCGGGTAACTCGCCAGAAACCAGAGAACAATGGAGACTCCAAGGATGAATGTGCCTGCACGCTTGAGAAACAGCCGGCAGCGATCGAGCACGTTGATGAAAACGGCTTTCAACGATGGCATCCGGTACGGCGGGAGCTCCAGGAGAAACGATGAAGGCATGTCGTGGAGAAATGTTTTTCTGAAAATGCCTGCCACGACAATAGCCGCCAGAATGCCAAGAACATAGAGTGAGAGGAGGACAAGCGCCGGAAGTGGCAGGAATCCCCAGAGCACGGTTGCCGGAATAAATCCGCCGATGAGCAAGGTGTACACAGGGAGTCTGGCGCTGCACCCCATCAACGGGGCGACAAGAATTGTTACAAGACGATCCCGCGGACTTTCAATGGTTCGGGTTGCCATGATGCCGGGAATTGCACAAGCGAAGGAGCTGAGGAGAGGAACGAAAGACTTCCCGTGAAGCCCGACACCGTGAAGAAGCTTATCCATCATGAATGCAGCGCGCGCCATGTACCCGGTATCTTCGAGCAAACACAAGAAAAAGAACAGAAGAAAAATCTGTGGAACGAACGTCACCACGGCTGCCACTCCGGCAATCGCTCCGTTGACGATCAGATCCCGGAGTTCTCCTTCCGGAAGCAGAGTTGTTACCTGTGCGCCGAGCCAGTCGAATCCGCTGCCGATCAGATCCATCGGAATGGTTGCCCATGTGAACACGGAGTAAAACAAAAGCGCCATGATTGAAAGAAAGAAGCCGAGCCCCCACACTTTGTGGGCGAGGAATCGATCAATCGCCTTTCCCGGAGGAGCGTCTGCGGATATGCCGTGTATGACCCTATTCGAGACCCGCGCAATCCAGGCATAACGCGCTTCGACAAATACCGTCTGGCGGTCGAAGCCCAGGAAATCCAGCTTCTCGTGGTCTTTCCTCACATGGTCGAGAACATGCTTGCTGAACTTGTGTGAAGCACCGTTCCCCAAATCATTGGCTGTCAAAAGCCCGATAGCTTCATGAAACGCTGCCGGTTCGCTGAGGTTTTCTTGTTGCAGAATTCCGACGAGTTCCTCATGCTCCTGGTGGACTGGTTCCGGCAAATTCCACTGTCGCGATTTTTTGGATGGGGAATGAACTTGTTGAAGCGCATTCATCAAGTCTTGCATTCCTTCACCCGATGTAGCAACCACGGGAATGACCGGCACCCCCAATTCCTTGTGTAATTCATCAACATCCAGATGTATTCCCTGCTTGCGCGCAAGGTCGACCATCGTTAATGCAACAACAACAGGGAGATGTTGGTCAAGAGTCTGGCTGACGAGGTAGAGGTTTCGTGTAAGGTTCGTGGCATCCACCACGCAGAGAACAAGGTCCGGGCTTGAATCCGCGGTGCGCTTGAGCAGAACATCAACAACAATGTGCTCATCAAGCGATCTCGCGGTGAGACTGTACGTTCCGGGAAGGTCGAGTAGTGTCGCCGATGTTCCGTCAGGGAAAGAGAGTCGTCCTTCGATGCGCTCGACAGTTACCCCGGGGTAGTTGGCGATTTTCTGCCGCATGCCGGTCAGTGCGTTGAACAGCGTCGTCTTGCCGCTGTTGGGATTTCCCACAACCGCAATAGTACGATCGCTCTTTATCGTTTTGGAGGACGTCATGAATCGTTTTCTTTGGATACAAGAACTGCTTCGGCTTCTTGTTTCCTCAGAGAGAGTCTGTAGCCGCAAACCCGAATCTCAAGGGGATCGCCGAGCGGGGCGAAGCGAATCAATTCGACGGGAGTGCCCGCAAGGACTCCCATTTCCATCAATCTGTGGCGGAGTCTTGTTTTGGTGTGTTTCACCTCGCGGATAATGCCGCGCTCGCCGGGGTGCATGTCTGAAAGAGAAGTCATATCATTTTTTGCGGTTGCATCTGGAGCAAACGCCGAAAACCTGAAGTGTCGAGCTTTGCACTTTGAAATTATTCTCTGTGCATACCTGTTCCTGAATGCGCTCCAGCTTGTCGCTGACGAATTCGATAATGTCGCCGCATTCAAGACAGATCAGGTGATGGTGATGTGGTCGGCCGAAGGCCTTTTCGTATCGGGAAGTTTTTTCAGCGAAGCGATACTTGGAGACAAGCCCGCAGTCGAGAAGAATCTCGAGTGTGTTATACACTGTGGCTTTTGATACCTTGACGCCATTGGAAACCAATCTGTAATAGAGGGCCTCGACATCAAAGTGGCCCTGGCTTTGCAAAACGGCGTCAAGAATGGCGAAGCGCTCCGGTGTTATCCGGAGCTTTCCTCCCGACTTCAGGTGCCTCGTGAGGATTTCGTGAGCGGTGTGAGTGTCCATATCCTTATTTAGAATTATTCTAAATAAAAATAGTGAAAATGATGAAAGAGATCAAGCCAAAATCGGGATTTTTTCAACTATCGAATTCACTCAAAATTCGCTTGCTTTTTTTTGTGCAAATGGTATATTCGTTCCAGCTAATTTTAACCGATTTTTCTAATCCTCTTTGTTTAATGATGTCTTGTAAGTTACAATTCTTGATTTGCTAAAGGAGACAGAGAGTTTTGTTGGTTCCAAATTTTCATGGAATCATGGAATCAGAGTGAAAATAAGAGCTTTTGAAAAGGTGTCAGTCGGAAAGTCGGGCCGTTTGAAGAATCCATCACAACAAGAGGAGAAAGATCCATGGTAAGCAGATTTCAAGAATTGAAGGATTTGCTGGCGACCTTCGAGAAGGACTTCGTGAAGTTCTATGAGAAGGGAAATAAATCAGCGGGAACAAGAGTCCGAAAGTCTATGAACGACCTCAAGAGAAAAGCCCAGGAAATCCGGAAAGAGGTTCAGGAGATCAAGGCGCAGGCAAGCGGTACCACGGAATAATCTCGTTGAGGTTCAATATCGAAGGCATGTTTCCCATGGCTGAGGTGGGATGGCCATCTGGAGACGTGCCTTCGTTTCTATATCCGGTGGTCATGAAATAAAAAAC
Organism: uncultured Chitinophagales bacterium; assembly: GCA_964550275.1. Lineage (GTDB taxonomy): Bacteria > Bacteroidota > Ignavibacteria > UBA10030 > UBA6906 > CAZJYO01. The sequence continues at coordinate 183 of CAZJYO010000162.1, read as the reverse complement.
CCACCTTGCGGTGGGTCTTTGCATTACGACTGTTCTGCAATCGTACGTTGAGCTCTTCGAATCGCCTTAACCTTCTTCATTCGCTTCTTCACGGAAGGCTTCGTAAAGTACGCACGCTTCTTAAACTCCTTCAGCACTCCAGAGCGTTCATACTTCTTCTTAAAACGCTTGATAGCGCGGTCG
>CAZJYO010000161.1:0-6727 GCA_964550275.1 uncultured Chitinophagales bacterium | reverse complement strand
ATGGAACGGGAACAGACTTCACCGTTGCAGGCACGTTCACTAATGCAGGCACCATTACCAACAACGGCACCATGTCCTACAGTGCCGGCGGCGTCCATCAACACAACCATACCACGACAGCGGGAAGCATCCCGACAGCAACTTGGAATTCAGCATCGACGGTGGAGGTTATTGGCTACACAACCAACACGAGCGCGTTAACCGGATTGGGTCAATCCTTTGGAAACTTCACCTGGAATTCTCCGAATCAGACCGGCATCATCAGTGCCGGAGGATCTCTCCAGACAGTCACCGGCACATTGTCGATCATCAGCACGGGATCAGGTACGCTCCGCTTGACAACAACATCATCTCCCACACTCAATATCACCGGCAACTTTGTTATGAGTGGCGGAACGTTTGTCCTGACGAGCAGTACCGGAGCTCCCACGGTCAACCTTACAGGCAACTTCAACATGTCCGGGGGAACGCTTCGCCTCCTTGAAAGCAGTGGGCTCGCAACATTGAATGTCGCAGGAGATTTCTCGCACACAGGCGGCACAATCACGGAAATCGGATCCGCCGTTCCGGTGATTCGATTCAACAAAGCCGGAGCCCAGTCATTCACTTCCGGCGGTACGGTAACAAACACAGTGAACTTCACTGTGAACAGCGGTTCAACGCTGAACATGGGTACGAACGTTATCACAGGTGGCGGTACCTTTACACTATCAAGCGGCGGAACACTCGGAATCGGTTCGCCTAATGGAATCACGACAGTTGCATCAGGAGCAGTCGGAAATATCCAAACCACCGGAGGTCGTTCCTACAATACCGGCGGCAACTATACCTACAACGGTACATCTGCGCAGGTTGCGGGTAATGGACTTCCGGCTACCATCAACAACTTGACCTTGGATAATGCGGCGGGGCTGACGCTCGGAGCCGCTCTGACATTCAATGGAACTCTGCTCATCAGTCAGGGGACGCTTTCGACAAACAATCTCAATATTACTGCCGCGGGACACTGGACAAACAACGGCGGATTCAATGGCGGCACAAGCACCATCACCTTTACAGGTGCATCCAAGACCATTGGCGGTTCGAGTGCAACGACATTCCCTTCTCTCGTCATTGCAGGTGGCGCTTCGACAACTCTGAATTCGAATGCAATCGCTTCAACTTTGACATTCAATTCATCCTCAAGCGCGAGTTCACTCACACACGCCAATGGAATTCTTCTCAGCGTCACCGGCAACGCCACAATCAATCAGCCGACGGCAAGCGTCACTGCAGGATGGAATATCAACGCGGGAAGTGCGACCGTTGGTGGAAATCTCACCATTGGCGGCACCTTCAACACAAGCACTCAAGTCGCACAGGCAGTTGTAACGTCCGGTTCTTTGAGCGTCGTCGGCACCACAACACTGAATGCCGGAACCAGCTCTGCCGTAGCGAGGATTGCGGTCGATACTGGAACGCTCACGTTTGACGGATTCACACACAGCGAAGGAACGCTCGCGTTTACCGGCGCTGGAACCATTAACTTTACAAGCCCATATTCATTTGCGAGCGGCGGATCAGCAACACCTGTCTTCACCACAGTGTCCGGCGCGAACCTGAATTTCAACAACAACCTGACTTCATCGGCAACCGGCGGCCTCACGCTGAACAGCGGAAGCAACACAACGTTCTCAGGCACGGTGGCCATTACGCCGACGACAGCGATCTCGTTCGGCAATGTCCAACTCAATAACGGTTCCAATGTAACGCTCAATGGCAACATTACTCTCACTGGCAACTGGACCAACAACGGTGGCACGTTCAACGCCGATTCATTTACGATGACACTTTCAGGCGCGGCGAAAACTCTTGGCGGAACAAACTCTACCACATTCCCGATCCTTTCCCTCGCCGCGGGATCCAGCTACACGATGAACAACAACAACTCCAGCGCTGGATTGACCATCCTCGCAGGGGGAAGCGCCACATCATTCACCCACGGCGGAACATCCGTTCTTACAGTGAACGGTAATGTGAACATCAATCAACCGACTGCATCTGTGACCAACGCCTGGAACATCAACCAAGGCTCTTCGACCGTAACGGGTAATGTTGATCTGGGCGGGACCAACACAACAACGACACGCGTCTCGAGAATTGTCATCACAACGGGTTCGATGACGATTAATGGAAACCTGACATTCAACTCATCCGGAACACCGCTCACTGCCGTCCTTGATATGAGCACAGGCGGCGCAACCGGAACAATGAACCTCGGCGGACTTTTCAATCTGACAAATGGTACGGGAACTCTCCTGGCAGGAACCTCTGGAAGTATTGTCAATTACAACGGGGCGTCTGCACAGACGGTGCGCATCGCATCGAGCATTGTGTATCACAACCTGCACATCAACAGCGCGGTGAATGCAACTCTCAGTGCTGCTGTTACTGCATCGAATGTGACGGGGAATCTCCGTGTCCAAAGTGGAACGCTTGACAACGGCGGGTTTGCAATTGCCGGGGGCGGAACAAGGACATTCGAGGTCGCGAATGGGGCTACATTCAGACTCAGCGGCTCAAGCGCGATGGTGACCGGATTTGGAACGAAGAGTTTCGGGCCATCAAGTACGGTAAACTATGCCGGATCGGGCGCGCAAACAGTCTCCGCAGAAAACTATGGCAACCTGGCCCTCAGTGGAACACGTAGTACGAACAATCTCACGCTTTCGTCAACAGGAACAATCGGCGTGGCGGGTACGTTTACGGCTGCCGCGTCTTTTACAAGTGGAAATTACGTTGTCACCGGAAGTACAGTGGATTACAACTCGACCGGCGCGCAAACCGTGGGGGCATTCAACTACAACAATCTCGTGATCAGCGGCTCAAGAGGAGCAAACAGCGTCACATTGGTGAACGGTGGAACAATCGGGATTCTGGGAACGCTCTCAACGACTGCCACTTTTGGCGGCGGTGGATACATCAATACCAATAATACGATCAACTTCAACGGCGGTGCCCAGTCGATTCCGGTATTCAGTTATTTCAACCTTTCCACGGCGGGAAGCGGGACGAAAACCCCAGCGGGCGCATTGACACTCGATGGCGGAATGAATATCGGTTCCGGGACAGTATTCAGCGCCGGCGGATTCACGCACAGCATCAAAGGCGACTTTACACAAAACGGTTCGTTCACGCCGGGTGCAGGAACAATGCTCTTGAACGGCGCGACACTGCAGACAATCAGCGGCCCAAGTCCGGCGTTCAACAATCTGACTCTCAATAATCCGGCAGGCGCGGTGTTGAACAACACTGATATTTTTGTCAACGGCGTGTTGACGTTCACCTCGGGCGTCCTGTCCACGGGCTCGAATGTTGTCATCCTTCCGTCCTCAGGGAGCGTAGCGCGTACGAGTGGACACATCAACGGGTATTTACAAAAGAGCATTGGGACCGGCTCTCCCACAGTAACCTTTGAAGTTGGAGATGCCATCCTCTATTCTCCTGTCACTCTTGCGTTGAATGGGGTTCTTACCGGAGGTGAACTTGTTGCGCGGGCGGCAAGTGGCGACCACCCGAATATCTCTCTGTCCGGCATCAAGAGCAACAAGTCGGTGAACAGATACTGGACCGTAACAAACAACGGCGTGTCCTTCTCCAACTATGACGCAACATTTTCATTCGATCCGTCCGACGTGGATGGAGGCGCAAACACCGGCGCATTTATTGTAAAAAAATACAACGCGCCCACTTGGGCGTTGACCACCACGGGAACGCGAACGGCAACCAGTACGCAGGCAGTCGGATTGACGTCTTTCAGCGATTTCGCGGTTGGCGAAGGCGGAGCGGCCTTTCCTCCAACTTCGCTCGTTACGGCAAGCCCGAATTCCATCACCGCCAATGGAACATCGACTTCGACCATTACTATTCAACTCAAGGATGACCAAGGCAACAACATCACGAGTGGAGGCGATTCTGTCACCGTCGCAACGACGCTTGGTCAACTTTCATCAGTGACCGATAACGGCAACGGAACCTATACCTCAACGCTGACGGCTGATACGATCGCGGGAACCGCGATTGTTTCAGGAACAGCCAACGGCGGCCCCATCACGGATCAAGACACGGTCGCGTTTGTACCGGGCCCAGCCTCTACTGCGAGGACCTTGATCACAGCCAATCCGACGGCAATTGTCGCGAACGGGACAGATACTTCCCACATCACGATCCAACTGAAGGACCAGTTCGGGAACAACCTCACATCAGGTGCAGGAACAGTCGCACTTACGACAACTATGGGTTCACTCAGCTCGGTGACCAACTATGGCAACGGGACGTACGGCGCGAGGTTGACTGCTTCGCTCATACTTGGCAACGCGGTTGTCAAAGGCACATTGAATGCCGTGGCGATTGCAGATAGTGAGGTCGTCGCATTTACCACAGACCAGCCGAGTCAACTGGTGTGGACGCATCAGCCCCATGATACTACTGCCGGCTCGCCCATTCCGTCGAATAGCTCCCTGACAATTGAAGTCCGCGATGCGCTGAACAATCTTGTGACGTCGGCTACGAACCCCGTCACAATCAGCATCGGGAACAATCCGGTGGGCGGCACGCTCAGCGGAACGGCAACACAAAATGCTGTTGGCGGCATTGCCACGTTCAGCAACCTCTCTCTCAACAAGTCGGGAAACGGATACACGTTGATCGCGACAAGCGGTTCCCTTACGCCGGATACAAGCGTCGGGTTCAATATTCTTCCCGGAGCGGCAACCCAAATCGGATTCATCCAGCAACCGACTACAACCATCGCCGAGAATATTATCTCCCCTCCCGTGACGATCAGTGTTCGTGACAATCTTGGCAATACGGTTCCGGTCTCAGGCATCTCGATCAGCCTCGCGATGACAACAGGAAGCGGGACATTGTCCGGTACGACAACCAGGATCACCGATTCCACGGGTGTGGCCACTTTTGATGATCTCGCAATCAACACACAGGGGTCGAAGAGGTTCACTGCTTCCGCGAGCGGCTTCGCCAATGTCCTCAGCAACACCTTCACAGTTAACCCCCAGCCGTCAAGTTTGCTCTCAGATGACTTCAACGGATTCGGTATCCACCCTATGTGGACTCCCGTCAATCCTTTTGGCGTCGCGTCCATCGCGGCAACGCAGACCAACACCCCAAATGCCTCGGTGACGTTCAGCGTCCCTTCAACTCAAGCTCATGACCTTGGCAACGGTATTCTTCAGGTTGTCCGCCTCATGCAGGACGCCAACAACACGGACTTCCAAGTGGAGGTCAAGTGGCTAACTGGAGTTTCGGAGCGGTTTGAGCTTCAGGGTGTTGTCGTGGAGTTTGATTCCGCGAACTATATGAGATTTGACCTCTATTCCGATGCCCTTGCGACCAAGGCATTTGTCGGAAGTATCGTCAACGGTGTCCAAACCCAGCTTGTAAACCTGACCATTGGGGCCATCGGCATCACGCCCACATATATGCGAGTCCGAAGAGTGGGGGACAATTGGACACAGTTCTACTCCACCGATGGCATTTCCTGGTCTCCGACGGGTACGTTTGCACGTTCAATGGTCGTCAACAAGGTTGGCCCGTATGTGGGAAACACAGGGACACCTATCCCGGCCCACACCGGAAGCATTGACTATTTCATGAACCTTGCTTCGCCGATCCTCAATGAGGATGGAACGACGGCCGTCGATAGCATACCTCCGGTGATTACGAATATCCAGATGACCCCCGGAGACACGAGCGCCACCGTAACGTGGACAACCGATGAACCTTCGACAAGCCAGGTTGAATGGGGGCCGACATCATCGTATGGTTCGGGTCCTGTGATCGACACGAACAAGGTCACCAACCATTCTGTGAGCTTTGGGAACCTGGCAGAACAGACCTTGTACCATTTCCGGGTTTCATCGGCTGATGTTTTCGGGAATCTCAGGCAATCCAATGACGCGACCTTTGCAACAAAGGATTCATTCCTTGTCGCATCCGACGATTTCAATTCATTCAGTCTGAAGCCATTCTGGACTTTCGTCAACCCGCAAAACGACGCTTCACTGACATTGACCGGACAGAACACGCCAAATGCCTGGGCAGTTATCAGTGTTCCCGGAGGCGTGCCGCACGAATCATGGACCTCGGGCGATAAGGCAGTCAAACTGCTTCAGAACGCCAACAACAGGGACTTTGAAGTCGAAGCAAAATTTGAAACCGGAGTCAGCCAGGCGTTCCAAGAGCAAGGCATCATGGTTCAACAGGACACGAACAAGTTCCTGCGGTTTGAGTTCTATTCTTCAGGAACAAACACGCGCGCGTTTGCCGGCCTCCGGAACGGGGCAAGCGGGACGACGCACTTCAATGCGAATATCCTGGGAAACGGCGTGGCCCCGCTGTATATGCGCGTCAAACGTCAAGGCCACCAGTGGACTCAATCGTACTCTACAAATGGAACTACGTGGAATCCGATCGTTACTTTCACGGACACGCTAGTCGTATCCAAGGTAGGGCCATACGCAGGAAACAGCGCGACAATTCCGGCAAATACACCGGCGTTTGTCTCGCAGATTGATTATTTCTTCAAGACAAACAAACCCGTCAATCCTGAAGACGGCGGCATTGCCATTGATAACGTGCCTCCGGTGATCAGTAACATTCAGACCTCAACGACGGGAACGACAGCAACCGTGACGTGGACGACGAACGAACTCACGCGAAGCGTTATCTC
>CAZJYO010000160.1:0-6747 GCA_964550275.1 uncultured Chitinophagales bacterium | reverse complement strand
ACCGGTGAAGAGAAACGAGACTTTGCCATAGCACAACTTCAGAACAACCGAGATGTCGTTGAGATTGAACTCATGGTCCGCAGACACCTCTTTAAACTCACGATTTGGATGCAGGACAAACAAGCGGAATAACGAGTCGCGAATAATCTCATCGCCCGCAAGGGCTTGCATAATTGAAGAACGTTCGGCAATCTGATCGTTGAGAAGTTCGTTATGCATCCGCGACTCAACGTGTCGGCCGCAGTCCAATGTTGAACGGACATTGAGACCCGCAAAAACCGCGTGCGCTCCTCCAATATGATCTCCATGCGGATGTGTTAATACAAGGAGGTCAATTATCGTGATGCCGCGCCGTTTGAGATACGGAACAATCACGCGTCGCCCGGCGTCATAGGAGTCGGTTCTCGGTCCGGCATCAATGAGCATGGTCTTTCCTCCCGGCAATTCCACTAACGTAGCGTCTCCTTGTCCAACATCAATCATGGTCACTCTCATGACATGCGCGTTTGGAGCAAGTTCCATCGATCGAGGTACGAAGAGATCGATATTGAGCGCTATCAGAAACGCTATGAAAACAAGGGGCCACCTCTTTTTCTGGAGTATGAGGATTGCCAGAGCCAACCCGAGATAGAATGGCAGAGCGTCAAGCCAACGAAAGCCGTACGTGTCAATGGCGGCAAATTGATTTCCACCGGAGACCTCTGCGACTTTGATTGTCAGGCGCAAGATCAGAGCATTCAATGACGAGTATGCTTGCGCCATCCACATACTGAAGGTGCCGACTATGATCGAGCAAAATCCAAGAATGACCGAGATACCCACGGCGGGAACGACAAGGATATTCGCTACAACACCAATGATGGAGACCTTCTCGAAATACATTGCTGTCAGCGGAAGCGTACCCAGCGTCGCAACGGCGGACATCGCGCAAATCTGAAGAAGCCAGATGAGCGAAGATCGAACCACGGACTCCCCGCCGAGTTTCCTGATGAATCCATCGACAACGGGATACAGCGTCAACAAGGCAACCACTGCTCCGAACGAAAGCTGAAATCCGACGTCAAAGAGTTGGCCGGGTTCGACAAGAAGAATAATGCAGGCCGCGACGCCAAGTGAGTTCAGCGGGTTCGACTTCTCCTGCGCGACGGTCCCAACCATGAAAACAATCGCCATGACTGTCGCGCGCACAACCGGCGGCTGGCTTCCGGTAAGAAGCATGTACACAATCAGCACCAGGCACGTAAGAAAAATGCGCGTCCGTTTTCGCACACGAAGAAACTCAAAGAGAACGAAGAACACCCCTGCGACAACGGCAACATTCGATCCCGAAACCGCAAGCACGTGGGCTGTTCCCGAGTTTGCAAATGCTTCTCTCAACTCGCGACTCAATCCTGCGCGTTCTCCAATGAGAATACCCTTGAGAAACTCGCCTTCTTCACCTCCCACTGTTGCGTCAATGATCGAACCAACATGTCTGCGGGCGGGAAGAACAACGAAACGCATGAGCCAATTCCCTCGGCTTGCATCCACCACTTCGCAATTCTGAAACCCCTTTATCCTGCACATGACTGTAATCCCGTTTGCCTCATAGAACTTTCGCGGATTGAATTCACCGGGGTTTCGCTCGTCCTGAAGAGGCAGTAAACGTCCACGGAGTTTCACGACAAAACCATGCTCCACTTCAGGCACAAGTGTATCGCTGTACGAACGGGTCAGTCTGACAATTCCTTTTTGAGCAAGCGCGAATTGTTTCGCTCCGATACGGGCCTCTCTGAGTTGAATGACAAATCTCTTGCCCCATTCCATGTGCTCGGGAATGCCGGCAACGTCTCCTGTCATCTCCACGTCAACGCCATAAAGTTCTGACGGAATGTTTTCGCTCTTGTCTCTTGCTGTAAAGGCGAAGCCGCCAAGGGAGATACTCAGGAAGATTACTGAAAGAGTTCTGAGAGGAGAATACTCAAACGAATGGCGAAGGAAGACAAGGCAGACAATAAACGCCAGAAGCACCATGACTGCCCAGAAGAATTCAGAGAGGTTCAGCAGAACTGCAAGTGCAATTCCTGTTGCGAGCAAGACGCTAAACCGGAGCGCAGGAACGGTGTTCATTGAAGGGCAACCGGGGATGGGGTCGAAAATATTCTACGACTCCAAGTAGATTAATACGCGGGAAAATTGCAACGCCTGAAAAGCCCGTTGCGGAAAACTACTGAAAAAAGTGCTTCAGGGCGGGAACAACACAGGTGAGATCAGGCACGGTTGCAAGGGAACTGACATAATCTGCAAAATCAGAATGGTGTTGACCGGCAAGAATCAGTGGAACGGGATTGCGGGTATGAGACTTTGTTGAAAGGTCTTCAAGGTTTCCGTGATCACTGGAGATGAGCAAGAGGTGTTTCCCGTAATCCATCGATGCAAGAACACCTTGAAGCATTCCGTCCAGCCGCTCTAACGATTCCTTTGCCTGGTTGAAATCCTGTGAATGTCCGGCTTTGTCCGTCATCCAGTATTCAAACGCCACAAAGTCATTTTCCTCAAGAAAGGAGACGATCCTCCTTCCGGCTTCTCCCGGACTTATCGCTTCAACTTCAGGGTGACCAAGTTGTTTCCACCCCTGCGACGTGATATCCGCGGATATAGCTTTTCCGTTGAGCAAGTCTTCCGTCGTCAACAAGGGAATGTTGCACGATGTGGATGACATCGGGGGAACCGTCATCCGGCCTGGATGCTTGCCTACATAGTCGAAGTAGCGACGGGGAAAAGCGTTGGCAAACAACGGGCGTTTGCCGCGATCCAAAAAAGTACGGAAGATGTTTTGCCGGACAATGACCGGACGCAAGGATGAGTATGGATACGGACCAAAATGCTTGCCGATGAGCTTCGAGGCATTGAGTCCTGTGAACAGCGTGGTTTGCCCGGTGCCGCTCTGGGGAAGCCCGTCGATGCCGAGGGTCGCGTCCAGCGGAAGGCATGTGCTGATTGGTGTCCGGAGTCGCATGTTTTCAAGCGAAGGACGATTGCCGCCAAACAATGACGTCAGGGCGGGAATCTCTGATGTGAAAAAAGGATTGACGCCGGGATCGGGTTTCCCCAATCCAACGCCGTCCAGAAAGAGCATGAGTACGCTCAACGCGATCATTCCCCGCGTAACATGCGTTTGTTCAGTCGTACCGCCCATTCAGATTCGACATCCTTCAATTCACGGCCAAAGTGCTCCCGGAATATTGTCCCGACGGATTTTGTTCCGTCAAATTGCAGGAACACCGTCATCGATTTGTCTTCTCCGAATGTTTCGATCAGGTATTGCATTGTTTGCGCAAGGACGTATAACACGTCATTTCGACGCGCGGAAGAACCGTACTTTTGGATATCCTGATTCACATCCGCAAAGGTCGTCATTCGCATTCCGGCGGGAACATCAACATCGGCACCAAGGCCGGAATGATACGCGGCAAATGCTTCGCGAAGCCATTGGGGACAACCGCCTTTCTCGGCCTTTTCCAGCACAGCAAGAGCGAGTTCATAGGCAAGACTCTTCTCAAGTTGACCGCGCTGTTTGAGCTCTTTCAGCGGTTGAACCATGATAGTATTCTTCCTGAAGACTGCCGCTCTCCAGGGTCTGGTCTGCAGGGAGTTTGTCAGGAATTGCCCGTCAACAGAGAACATCTTCACTTCGATTGTCTGCGTCAACTCAAGCCCGATCGTTGACTTCAAATACTCATGGTCACGCTCAAGGTATTCGGAAACCGCTTCCGCCTCCTTCACGGAGATTCCTTTCTGATATTTCACCTCGAAATGAACAGTCTTCAAGGAAGAAAAATCCGGCTGGGCGAGAGCATGGCCTGACAACACGAGGATCAGGACCAGCAATCGAAAACAATTCCTATTGTCCACGGCGACTCCTACTGTGTATGCGGTTCAAGGTGTTCCATGAGGATGGTGACCGGACCTTGGTTGACCAAATGAACAGCCATCATTGCACCAAAAATCCCCGTATAAACTTTTTGCTCTCCAAGATTCGTTTTCAGTCTGCGAACAAATGATTCGTAGAGAGGAATTGCCTCTACAGGTGCAGCAGCTTCCATGAGATTCGGGCGGTTTCCCCTGCGGGTTTCTCCATAGAGGGTGAATTGCGAAACCACAAGGACGGAACCGTCGACATCTTTTACCGAACGATTCATGTTTGCATCGTCATCTTCAAAGATTCTCAGAGACGAACACTTGTCGGCCAGATACACCGATGAGGCCTCGACATCTCCGCGCCGGACGCCCACAAGAATCATCAGGCCTTTGCCGATCCGCGCGTGTTCTGTTCCTTCGATGTCAACGCTGGCCTCGCTGACGCGTTGCACAACAACTTTCATGCGTAGCGCGCCTCAATAACGCGATCAATCCCCTGATAATCCTTGTTCAATACTGCAGTGTCATATCCCAGTTCAAGCGCAAGCCGTTTCACTTCCGCCCCCTGATTGTAGGCAAGTTCCATGAAGAGAATGCCGGAGGAATTGAGCCGCCCGCGTGCATCTTCCAATATCCGCCGGATGAACGTATAGCCGTCACTCTCATCCGTGAGGGCTGCACGGGGTTCGTAATGAGAAACACGCCTGTCGAGCAACTTGAACTCATCTCCGGAAATATACGGCGGATTTGCAACAATGATATCAAACCGCTTGTCCGGAAGAAACGGGAGCATTACGTTGCAATGTTGAAAATGGACACCCGTTACACCTAAACGGCGCGCATTCTTCTCTGCTACTGCGATCGCCTCGACACTGACATCGACAGCAGTGACCTTCGCATGAGAAACAAAATGGGCGATGCTGATTGCGATGTTTCCTGAACCGGTGCCGATGTCAAGAACAGTGCAACCCTTGGAATATCCTGACGCGAGTGCAATGACGCGTTCAACAAGCATCTCTGTCTCCGGCCGCGGGATTAAAACATTCCTGTCCACCAAAAAATCCAACCCCATGAACTGCGTTTTGCCTACAATGTACTGCACCGGCTCATGCCGGATGGCGCGTTCCATCATGGCATCGAAAGCCGCGACGTTTTCCGGAGACACGTCGCTTGTCCCACGCGCATACAACTGCGCGCATGAAAGTCCTGTTGCAGCCGCAAGCAGAATTTCAACAGTGACTCGCGATTCTCCGATGCCTGAATGGTCAAGGCGTTGAACAGCAGAGTTAAATATGGAATGAATATTCATAGTTCCGTGCTTGAAAGCGATGGCCGACATAGCGCATGAAATATATTCCCGACAGTTTTGAAAAGCAATGAACAAACATGACGCGTTCCCTTGATTCCCGTTGTGTCATTCCGTAACTTTTGCATGAATTTGTGCAATCATGAACAACTGAGCATCGACGTTGCCAAAGGTCAGCATCGGACTTCCTGTCTATAACGGAGAGCGCTTTCTTCAACAAGCGCTTGATTCCATTCTTTCCCAGACGTTTACAGATTTTGATGTATTGCTCTACGACAACGCTTCTACAGATTCGACGGAACGGTTATGCCGCGAGTATGCGGCGCGGGATCCCCGAATCCGCTATCGGCGCCATGATGTGAACCTGGGAGCGGGAAGAAACTATAACCTGACATTCCTCGATTCAACTGGCGAGTATTTTAAATGGGCCGCCCACGACGATATCATGGCCCCGACATTTCTCGAAAAGTGTGTTGCAGTTCTTGACGCCCATCCGGAAGTTGTGGTGGCTTTCCCGAAGATGGTGGATATTGACGATGCCGGAAACCACATGCCGGAACGCGTGACCAGCCACATCCCGCGTGCAGAACGCGGCGCTTCCGTCAGCGCCTACACACGATTTCGCAATCTCATCCGCCTGGACTATACCATCGAGGAAATCTTCGGCTTGATCCGCTCGAACATTCTTCGCAAAACAAAATTGTTCTTGAGTTATTCGGACTCCGACCGCAATCTGCTTGCGGAACTTGCTCTGTACGGTCCGTTGCGCGAAGTCCCTGAGGTTCTTTTCTACCACCGGCTTCATGCGGGAAGCTCTGTCGCCATGTACCCGACACGAGCGGAACGCGGTGCGTGGTTCGATCCGAAACTTGCCGGCAAGAAGGCATTTCCGCGCAACAGACAGGTGCTGGAATATGCGAAAGCGCTTGCGACAACGCGGATCGGCCTTGTTGATCGCGCGATGAGCTTCGCGTTCCTCGCGAATTACATCCGCAAGTACCGATCCTACCTTTGGCGGGAGGTGCTTCACGGCCTCCAATCGAAAAAAACACAGGTTCCGCCATCGCGATCGTAGAACCCGTGCAAAGCGCATCAACTTCTGCAGACTTGCGCCGCGTACGCATCAGCGCGGTTATACCAACCTACAACCGTGGTCACCTTGTCGCCCGAACCATTGAAAGCGCGCTTTCCCACACATTCCCTCCGCTGGAAGTCATTCTCGTGGATGATGGATCAACAGATGACACTCGCAAAGCCGCGGCACAATTCGGCAACCGGATTCACTACGTACATCAACCAAATGCAGGAGCTTCGGCCGCGCGTAACCATGGCGTTGCGGTCTCCTCCGGCGATTGGATCGCGTTTCTTGATTCCGACGACATCTGGGTCGAAACACATCTGCAACGGATTGCGGAAGCAATCGTGGCGACAGGGGGCAACGCGTCATTCTATTTTGCGGACATGGAGCGCCCGAAGGAGTCAGGCGGGGGAAGCCACTGGAAGAACTGCGGTTTCACGATTTCCGAATACCGTCAATTTAC
>CAZJYO010000159.1:0-6792 GCA_964550275.1 uncultured Chitinophagales bacterium | reverse complement strand
TCTCGGCAAACAGACCGGTCGCGATGGCATGACCGATGCTCTTGTGGCGTTCCTCAATCTTCGGGTTCGCTGTTCCGGCCCGGGAAATCCCGCTCAGGTCGCCTTTCATGTCCATGGCAATCACGGGAACGCCGGCTTCCGACAATGACTCTGCCAACCGTTGAAGCGTCTTGGTTTTTCCGGTTCCGGTTGCCCCCGCAATCAATCCGTGTCGGTTCAACGTGGAAAGGGGAATGCGGACAAGGGTTTCCGGGACAACTGACCCTTCAAAGACTGCCGCACCAAGGGGAATAGTGTTCCCTTTGAAGCTGTAGCCCTCCGTAAGAGCCTTAATGAACTGGTCCCGCGTTGCCATTGACCGTTGTCTGCTTTTATGAACGTGACTTCAACAGGTCGCGGATTTCACCGAGGAGAAGCTGGTCCTTTGTGGGCGCCGGTGGAGCGGCTGGTGCGGCTTCTTCCTTCTTCTTCATAGTGTTGATTGCCTTGATGAGGAGGAATACGGAGAAGGCCACGATAAGGAACTTGACGACAGCATTGATGAAGACGCCGTATTTGATTGCAACCAATGGGGCAGTTTCGGTTGCCGGACGGAGGACGATCATGAGGTCACTGAAATCGACACCGCCAAGGGCAAGCCCGATTGGTGGCATAATGACGCCCTCAACGAGGGACGATACGATGGGACCGAATGCGGCGCCGATGATCACGCCGACTGCGAGGTCGAGAACGTTGCCGCGAAGAGCAAACGCTTTAAATTCTTTCAACATGGACATGGTGGTTTCTCCTAAAGGTTGTACGGAAGGGACTGCCCAGAAACAGAGTGCCCCCGCCGCGGGTTGCGCGGGCGAGGGCACACGTGTTGATTTGCCTTGGTTACTTCGTGCGGAAGAACTCGATGCGTCTGTTCTTCTGCCGGTCTTCCTTTGTCTTGTTTGAGGCAATCGGCTTGTCCGGACCAAAGCCCTTCGCACCGATGCGGTTTGCGGCAATACCCTTGCCCACAAGCCAGTTCTTTACGGATTCTGCGCGGGCCTGCGAGAGTTTCATGTTTGTTGCACGCTTGCCCGTGTTATCCGTGTGACCGTGGATTTCGACTTCGATTTCCGGATTCTGTGCGAGCGTGTTGTACGCCTTTTCCAGAATCATTTCGGAGATCGGAGTAATTTCCGACTTACCTGTCTCGAACACGATGCCATCGAGAACAATTGCGGCGCCAACTTCAACCTTGATTTCTTCCTTCTTCACGTCGTCAGCCGGATTCAACGGGTCTGTACCGCGACCGGCTTCAATACCGTCGTTCACCGTTCCGCCGTCAGTGTCCGCTTTGAGAGGATTCGTCCGGTTGGTTGTCACTTCCGCGCCATCCTTCAAACCGTCGGCATCCGTATCAGCGTTCATCGGATTTGTTTTGTTGACGTTGATTTCAGAACCGTCATTCAAACCATCATCGTCGGAATCAGCTTTCGTGGGGCTGGTCTTGTGTGTATTGACTTCATCGCCGTCCGAAAGACCGTCACCGTCGGTGTCGCCCTTGTTTGGATCTGTGCTGTGCGTTTTTACCTCATCGCCGTCCGAAAGTCCGTCGCCGTCACTGTCGGCCTTCATCGCGTTCGTGTTGTGCTGTTTCACTTCCGCGCCGTCCATCAAGCCGTCGCCATCCGTATCGGGGTTCTTCTTGTCGGTTCCGAGTTCCTTCTCTTCTTTGTTCTTGAGGCCGTCGCCGTCGGGATCAGCTTCGCCGCTTTCACCGACAACCGTCAGACCCGCATTCCAAGAAATGAAAGCGTCGTTTGCATACGTATTGTTGATGCCGTTGAGGTCATCGTAGAATGTGTAATGCACAGCGCCACTGGCCTCAAACGAAACGTTCTCACTCATATGAAACTGGAGTCCCAGACCGCCGGGTGCAACTCCGGTCCAGCCCTTTTCCTTAATCCCCGGCGTCGGATTTGGCGGCAACTCTTCTGAATCAAAGTGGAGTGCTCCAATTCCGGCAAAGATATACGGGTTCCAAGTATCAAACGAGAAAGGGCTGAGGAGAAGACGGAGGTCAATGGGGACAACCTGCGTCATATATTCAGCGCCTTGAACTCTGCCGAGACCTGCGCCGATTTCCCACTGAGTATTCTTGGTCAGTCCGGAACGAACGAATGCGCGAACCATGAACTTCGCCTTCTTATCCTGAGTTTCGGTCCAGCCGAATGTTTGTCCGAACCCGATACCGGCACCGAGTCCCTGATCCGTATACTGTGCGCGTGCCGGGGCCACAAGGATCAGGCACAGCAGCAAATAGGACCAATTCTTCATGATAACCTCCAAATGTTATTGATGGTGCAAGAGGGCTACACCACCCCGCATTGAAGTCCGGAGGGACCGCTTGGGGGAGTCATGCACTTTTGCGGTTTAGATTGTTCGTAAATTGAACAG
The DNA here is from genome assembly GCA_964550275.1 of uncultured Chitinophagales bacterium. Taxonomy (GTDB): domain Bacteria; phylum Bacteroidota; class Ignavibacteria; order UBA10030; family UBA6906; genus CAZJYO01. Next base: position 4,362 of record CAZJYO010000159.1, on the reverse strand, counting down.
GACAAAAGGATCTGATTACATTGGTATTACATCAGAAACGCGGCATGATCTGCCGTGACCGTATTGGTTGTTTCCTTTATCAGATACAGATTTGCGTGTGCAAAAGTAACGCAACTACAACAAAAAAGCAATACGTTCGGGCAGATAGTCAGCTGATCTTCTTGAGGAAAGAAGCCGAGATTTTGTCCACTTCATCGCCGGAAAGGCCTGTCCCAAAGGTCTTTTCTGCAGCTTGTGCGGTGGGTGCGGAAGCAGGTTCTTCTTTCTTCCAGACCGGTGTGTTTCCCGCTTTAAGCAGGATGCGCTTGTCGATTTCTTCAAGCCAAGAGGTCGGGACTGTCCGTTGCGCGGGTGCTGCGGACTTCACCGATCCGCCGACTTCCGGATTGATGGGATTGGTCTCGAAGGCAAGGCGCTTGATGTTCATGAGGTGACGGGCTGTTACGTTATCCGAAATGATTGAACCGCCCCAAGTTCCCGGTCCGAGCGTCATGGAAGGATCGAGTCCGTTGGTATAGCCCACAGCGCCGAGTGCGGCCTGCGTGTTGACGAGAATCCTGAAGGCGGGTTTCTCAAGCGCAAACTTCATGATGATGTCGTTGTCTTTTGAGTGAATCACCATTGTATGCCCGATGCCGCCGAACTCAAGCAACTCAATGCAGCGATGACATGCTTCACGCCAGCCGTCTTCGGTATAGAAGGAGAGAACAGGAGAAAGCTTTTCGCGGGAGAGGGGATATTCGCGTCCAACGCCTTGTACCTCGGCAACAAGGACAGAAGTATTTGGTGGAACGGAGATTCCCGCTTTCTGCGCGATGAATGCCGGTGACTTCCCGACGATATCCGGATTGATTGCGCCGCGTTCGCTGAACATCGTGCGCGCGAGCTTTTCCCTTTCTTCTCCGGCGACAAAGTACGCGTTGCGCTTCTTGAGTTCTTCCATCACTTGCCCTTTTACTGCAGCGTCGCACACAAGTGCCGACTCGGTTGAGCAAAGCACACCGTAGTCGAACTGTTTTCCGGAGACGATATCCGCGACAGCTTTTGGAACATTGGCTGTTCGCTCGATGAATGCGGGGACATTTCCTGATCCGACCCCGTACGCCGGTTTGCCTGCACTATACGCCGAGCGTACCATAGGATTGCTACCGGTAGCAAGGATCACTGCCGTAAGCTTGTGCTTCATCAGTTCACTGGTGCCTTCCAGCGTCGGCATACTGAGACATGTCATGAGATTTTTCGGGGCGCCTGCCCGTTCTGCGGCATCGCGGATGACATTCATCGCTTCAAGCGTACACTTTGCCGAACGCGGGTGAGGGCTTGCCACGATGGCATTGCGCGCCTTCACGGAAATGATGGACTTAAACATCACCGTGGAAGTCGGATTTGTTGAGGGAATCAGCGCGGCGACAACGCCCATCGGTTCGCCGATGAAGATAACCTGCTTCTCCTTGTCCTCTTTGATCACGCCGACGGTTTTCAAATCCTTGATGGAATCCCACACACGCCGTGTGGCAAACTCGTTTTTCTTTTGCTTGTCTTCCGGCTTGCCGAAACCGGTTTCTTCGCTTGCCATTCGTCCCAAGCGCTGCGCATCAGCAAAGCCCGCATCAGCCATCGCTTTTGTGATGCGGTCGACTTGCTCCTGCGAATAGCTCTTGAACTCCACCTGCGCGGCTTTGGCTTTCTGCAAGACGTCGCGCACTTCCTGGATTGAGTGTAGGTCTTTGTCGAGACTCATGTGTTCCTCACAACGGTTTGAACTTATGAAGCAGTAAAGAGCGTCGGCTGCCCGGTGGACAATCGCGCGCCGGGAAAATGATTGCGCGCAAGCTTTGTTGTCTCGCGCCCGCGTAACGTGCGCTTCAGGAAGCCCTCCTGGATAAGAAAAGGTTCATACACTTCTTCAATAGTGCCCGGTTCCTCGCCAACCGCAACAGCAAGCGTGTTCAGCCCAACCGGCCCGCCTGCGAACTTCTCGATGATGCACAACAGAATGCGTTTGTCCATCTCATCGAGGCCATATTCATCAACTTCGAGAGCGTGAAGCGAATGATCTGCGACAGTTTTGGTGATGCAGCCGCGTTCCTGCTTCAGACTTCCATCGGCTTGTGCGAAGTCGCGGCAGCGGCGGAGAAGGCGGTTGGCAATACGCGGCGTTCCGCGTGAACGTCGTGCGATTTCTTGCATGCCGTCATCCTCGACTTTTTGATCAAGCAGACGGGCAGAGCGGCGAAGAATATTGAACAGCACTTCGGGAGAATAATAATCCAGACGATTGGTAATGCCAAACCGTGCACGCAGTGGAGAACTGAGCAACCCGGCCCGTGTTGTCGCGCCAATGAGCGTGTAACGCGGCAACTTCAACTGAACACTTCGTGCGCTCGGTCCGCTGTCGATCATGATGTCCAGCCGGAAATCCTCCATCGCTGAGTAAAGATATTCCTCAACAACCGGGTTCAACCGGTGGATTTCATCAATGAAGAGCACGTCGCCTTCGTTCAAGCTGGTGAGAATGCCGGCAAGGTCTCCTGCCTTGTCCATCACCGGCCCCGACGTAACCCTGATAGATGTTCCCATCTCGTTGGCGATGATGTGCGCAAGCGTTGTCTTTCCCAGCCCGGGCGGACCCGTCAGCAGGACGTGGTCAAGCGATTCCTTTCGTTGCCGTGCCGCGGCAATAAACACCTTGAGGTTCTCAATGATCTTTTCCTGGCCGTTGAAGTCGGCAAAGGAGAGAGGCCTTAGTGCTTGGTCAAGGTCAATTTCAGTGGAGATGGGTTCGGGGGATGTCAGATCGGACTTGCGCATGGCGAATAAGGTAACATTTGGAGAGGGGAGATACAATAAATGATCGGAAAAGTTGAACGCATCACCTCATTCATTCTTTATACTTTTGCCTTTCTCGATATAAGCGTTCTGTAAATCCGCCCTCTTTCAAGAATTGGTCTTCCAACGATTTCAGTTGCCGGCCCAGAAGGTAGCTTGCCTGGTTGATCAGGCAAATCATTGTGTTGGCGGCAACTTCAGGTTCAGCGGTGGAAATGCCATAAGGGTCCGGCACGGCGGACAAGTCAGATTTGTCGGACAAATAGCGTTTTCTGATGTTCAACGCTTCTGGTGAATCTTTATGCCACAAACGGAAACCACGTCGCCTCAAGAAATCCTGGTAATCAAGTTGAAGCTCTTCAAGACTTGCACGCGCAATACCGGTCAGCTTGAGTTCAAGTTTCTTTGACGTTGCCGACATCATGCTTGCTTCGGCAATGTTCTGCACACCGCTTCGCGCAGCTTGCACCATCTGATCATGAGTGCGAGAGCGCGTATCGACAAAGCGATTACAAAAGATAACTGTTTCGTCGTATGCTAATTGCGCGGTTTGGAAACTGCGCAAGTTGCGGTAGCCGCCATGTAGTGGTATGAGGCTGCTCATTGTGTTGCAGGTTTTTCAGCCGATCAGTAGTGCTTCTAACTTTTCGCGTGTCTCAGCGCCGCCTTAATCAACTGCTCAATTGTTAACTCAGTGCCGTTTGATTCCTGAAACGCCTGGCGAATTGCTTTCTCTGCAATGGGTCGTGCATAGCCGAGTGAAGTAAGAGCGAGAACCGCTTCGCCCCGAACGCCCGTTTCGCTCCCGGTTGGCGATGAGGAAGAGGAAACCAGATCAACCTTGCCGATCTTATCGCGCAGTTCAACCACAAGTCGTTCAGCGAGTTTTTTTCCGATGCCCGGAATGCTTGTTAATGCAGCGACATTCTTCTGCTGAATGAGATTTCTCAGGTCTTTCACGGGAATACCCGAGAGAATACTTTGTCCCATGCGCGGTCCGATGCCGGAAACTGAAATCAAAATGCGGAATGTCTCGCGTTCTTCCTCGGTTGCGAAGCCATACAACTGCATTGCATCTTCGCGGACGTGAAGATAGGTGAGAAGAGAAACTTGGGCGCCTGCGTCCGGAAGCTTTTCAAATGTCGAAAGCGGAATGCTGAGTCCGTAGCCAACGCCGCCTGCTTCAATAACAATTTCGGTGGGGGATTTGTGAGCGAGCGTTCCCCGGAGGGAGGCAATCATGCGATAACCCTGTGCGGGTTGGATTCGATGAAGGATTTCCAGTCACGATGTTTTCTGGTTGGCGTGGTAAGCCGGTGAAGATGGCAAAGCGCAATGGCGATCGCGTCGGACGTATCGTGAAGCATCTTGTCGCCATTGAGTTGAAGAATGGATTTCACCATGTATTGCACCTGGTGCTTGGACGCCGCGCCGTTTCCGACGACGGCCTTCTTTATCTCACGGGGTGAATACTCGGTTGTGGGAATCTGGTACTCCACGGCCGCCAGAATGGAAACGCCGCGCGCATGGCCC
>CAZJYO010000158.1:0-6794 GCA_964550275.1 uncultured Chitinophagales bacterium | reverse complement strand
CGAGAAACATGAACGGGAGGATTGCCAGAATAAATACCGCCAGGGGAATGAAGTGAATCCAAGTCTTGACTTTTCGCTCCGGAACAGCCCGAAACAGTTTGACGAAGTAAAGATAGAGAAGTGGTCCGTAAAAGAAGATGACCGAGTCACCAATGAACAGTATCTTGATGAGAGTTAGGGTCGGGGGATTGACAGAGTACGCCCAACGGCCGCAAAGGGTAATGGCAATACATAGTATAAATGTCGCCGCGATCCGGTTTGCTGTTCTGTTCCCGCGTTTCATTCCGCTAATAGCGAAGAACAGGATCGCTCCTTGGAGTGCACCAACGAGAGTGATTACAGAGAACCAGCTCACCCGAAAAAAACCTGTGGATGGATGCCGGCCAGAAACATTGATGAGGACAGCATAAAGCTGATTGGAAATGGCCGCTGACCAGAGATATCGCTTGCGATCAGTAAGCACTGGCATCCGGGAATCATATGCCGAACCGATTTCGTCATTGTATCAGGTTTATTGAGATGGCGCTTCTATTCAATGTTGCGCGTGCTTCACTTTCCCCAAGCCAAACACGGGCCTAATATCCACAGGCACGTCCTTCAATTTGTCCAGCACGGCCTGCATCGGCGGGCGAACAACGCCGTGGGTTGTCAGCAGTGCTTTTGCTTTCTCGTAGCTTCCCTCCGCCTGGATCGTCATGATCTCGCCGGAGAGTTTTGCAACCGCGGGTTTCATCTTTGCAAAGTCCACGGAGAAGGCACCCGTCGCAGCATCATGCACAATCGCGCCTTCATCCATCAGGTAATTGAACTGAACAGCGACGCCCTTCCCGTGCGCTTCGTTAATACCAAACCGCACCGAACGAAAGACGCTCGCGAGAAACGTCGCGTACATCTGCTGTTCCGTTGACTTCTCGACAACACCTTTATCGATCAAGAATTGAAGCGCGAACAAACCTGAGATGTCGGCCTTTGCTTCTTCAAGAGCGGAGTAGAGTTCTTTCAATTCCTGTCGCACAGTAGTCGCTTTACCGCCGACGGAAATATTGTGCGGACCCAAACCATGCATCAGTTCGTGTGCGAGAATATGAGTGAAGAAGGGTTCGAATGCGATGAGGTTTTGTTGGGATGAAACCACTGCATGCTTTGAGATCGGCACAAGCGTGTTGGAAAACTTTGCCTGCTGAACATTCTTCAGCATCACGCGCTTGCTTCCCTTTTCCTTCACCACCTTCTCGTCGTTGGGAAGATTGAACGCCGCAGTCTGCACACCGGCAGAGGCCTCGCCTCCGACATACACTTCATCCACAACGCGTATCGGAGAGGACGCACCGAGCTTCGGGTTGCGGTATTTCGCATCAATCGGAAGATTGTTCTCGATGTCCTGCAAATGCGCGGAAAACTTCTGAAGCTTCTGCGATTCCTCCTCATTGCGAATGGTAACGAACGCTTCGAAGGCGGCTTTATAATTGAAGAGCTCATCCATGTACGTCTCGTAGGGCCCGATCGTTACGTCAATCGGACTGTCGAGATCCATCCATGCAACATCGCTTTCGTAATAAGAATTGCTTGCGAACGCGTCGGCGCGTGTTGAGAGAAATTTCTTCAGCGTCGGGTTGTCCGTGAGCGAAGCCGCTTCATGAAGCAGTTTCGCCGCGGGTTCAAGAAGGTCGCTGTATTCTTCGTTGTAGGGAACGAGTTTCAGTTTGCCGGTTTCATCACGGCGGATCGTGTGAAAGAATCCGGTTGCCTGCGCACGTTCACCCGGGGAAAGCGTTGCAACCCACGCGTCGAATTCATCCTTTGTCATGTCATCGGGATAATAATTTGCGTGCTTGGGCTTCGGCGGCACACCATCGATGAATGCCGAGTCGTGATCCAGACTTGACCATGGACCCATTTCAATCATGAACAATTCCAGTTTTTCCCTCGACGCGGCACTCGTATCTTCCATGAGTTTCTGCATCAGGGCCTCATTGCCGGACCACTCCTGGCGGAGGTAAAGACGGTCCATCAACTTTGCGGCTTCAATGATTTTATCCAGCGCCTGGCGGTCGCCGGACGAAAGCCGCGAAACATCGCCCGTGAGTTCCGCTGTTGCGTAACGGTTGATCTTTTCTGCAATCATGGATGGTTTCTGTTCTGTTTGTTGCTTTGCACAACCTGCGATAAGCGCCACGGCACACACAATGAATGAAAAACGAATGAAGGGGATCATGAATTCCTCGAAGAAGGGGATGAAAACTGTTGGCACAAGATACGGCGGGCAGTGAGGACAATCAAGTCAGGCGGATCCATCTCAACACCGACCTTAAGGTCGGTGTTGGACGAACCACCCGATGGAATGGCTATCCTACAACGAGGTACCGGACGAACCCACTCCCCATCCATCTGTTCCTTGACCTTCAACCCGCTTTTGTGCATTTTTTCTGTTGAACAGACTCCGGCAAACCCGTTGAGTCGGGCTGAAAACCACTTATGCTTCTCATCATTCCTGCAATGGAAATCAAAGGCGGCCGCTGTGTCCAGATGGTTCAGGGCGTGGAGGGCTTTGCCTATTCCGACGACCCCGTTGAAATGGCCCGTCTGTGGCGCCAGGAAAACGCAAAGTCATTGCACGTCACCGATGTGGACGGCGCCATTCAAGGACGACTTGTCAACACCGAAGTGCTGAAACGCATGGTCTCCACCGTGGATATTCCCATTGAACTTGGCGGCGGGTTGCGCTCGTTTGAATCCGTGAAGCAAGCGTTTGAACTCGGCATGTACCGCGTCCTTGTCAGCACGATGGTGATTGAAAAACCGGACGAGGCAAAGCGCGTGATTGAAGCGTTTGGCCCGAGCAAAGTTGTACTCGGCATTGATGCGATGGACGGCATTGTGGCAACACACGGATGGACGGAGTCTTCCGGACTCACGGCGCTGACTGTTGCGCTCAACGCGAAAGCACTCGGCTTCCGTCGCATTGTGTACACGGATATCCGTCTGGACGGAACACTGCGCGGCGTCAACTTGCGCGTTCTTCAGGAGCTTGGAGAAAAAACCGGAATGCGGGTAACCGCCGCGGGCGGCATTGCCGGACTCGACGATCTGCTGAAAGTCCAGGAACTCGGCACGTACGGCGTTGATTCCGCGGTGATCGGACGCGCGCTGTATGAAAACAAATTCTCCTGCCAGGGTCTCTGGCGAATGTGCGAGGCGCGCAATTATCCGTACACGGCAAAAGTCTGAGACCGTGACAACCATTTCCCGTCGCGTATGAAATTCCTTGTCATCGGCCATCTCTGCATGGACGTCATCCACCCGCCCGAGGGCGAAGAGATCCAGAGTTACGGCGGCATTTATTATTCCGTCGCAACGCTTGCAACACTGCTTGGCGCGCAAGACCAGGTGATGCCGGTCTTCGGCGTCAACAAGGCAGACTACCAGCCGCTCCTCGATCATCTTTCGCGATTCCCCAATGTTGACCCTTCGGGGATTTTCAAAATGGATGAGCCGACAAACCGCGTTCATCTTTTTTATAAGGATGCGCATCAGCGCATTGAATGCTCAAAGGATATTGCTCCTCCGGTTCCCTACGCGAAAATCCGACGACGGCTTTCTGCTGACGGCATTCTCGTGAACATGATTTCAGGAAATGACATCACGGTGGACACACTGGATCATATCAGGATGGCTGTCCGTGAGCACAACATTCCCATTCATTTCGACTACCACAGTTTGACTCTTGGTGTGAAGAACAATCATGAACGCTTCCGCAGACCGGTGGAGGACTGGCGACGCTGGGCGTTCATGACGGACACTTTGCAGTTCAACGAAGAAGAAATCGGCGGGCTCACGGTGGAGAAGATGACGGAGAAACAAACCATTGGCCATCTCCTGACGCTCAGCGTGAAAGGCGTGCTCGTTACGCGCGGAAGCAACGGCGCGACGTTGTACCGAAGCGACAAGAAGCATGTTGTGCAGGAAGATATTCCGGGCCTGAAGGTGGATCGTCCGCTTGATGCAACCGGTTGCGGCGATGTGTTCGGCGCGGCGTTCCTTCTTCGTTATGTTCAGTCAAAAGACTTGCTTGCCGCGGCAACGTACGCAAACGAAATTGCGGCGCGCAAAGCGCAATTAGGCGGATCTGCAGAGATCAAGAAAATCTCCGAACCGGCCGGTGCCTGAATGAACATCGCTCTCATCGGTTATGGAAACATGGGAAAAGAAATTGAACGCGCGGCAAAGGAGCGCGGCGTGCAGATTGTGCATGTCTTCAACACGAAGAACAATGCGGCCGCCAAGGGCCTTACACGCGCGAACCTGAAGAATGTTGATGCATGCATTGATTTCTCACACCCTTCTGTCGTCCTCATGAACATCGAAGCCGTCATAACTTCGGGTACAAATCTGGTGGTGGGCACAACGGGCTGGCACGACAGATTGGATCATGTAACCGCACTGGTGAAAAAACATCACACGGGATTTCTTCACGCTGCAAATTTCTCGCTGGGCGTCAACCTCTTCAGCAAGATTGTTCAGGCCGCGGCTCATCTGTTCAACCAATATCCCGAATATGACGTCGCTCTCTCCGAAATCCATCATCGCGGCAAAGCTGATAGTCCCAGCGGAACAGCGCTTGCTTTGGCAGGCCTCGTTCTCAAAGAGATGAAACGCAAGACGAGTCTGCTGACGGAAACTTCGCACGGTGCCATGAAGCCGGATCAACTGCATGTTTCATCAGCACGAGTCGGGAACGTTACCGGCAAACACGCTGTCACATTCGACTCTGATGCGGATACCATTGAACTGATTCATACAGCGAAAAATCGTCACAGCTTTGCTGTTGGCGCGTTGGTGGCTGCGGAATGGCTCAAAGGAAAAAAGGGTGTCTTCACAATGAAGGACGTGATTCAATGACCGTCAAAAAGCCGTCGGGAAAACGCCGCCGCGAAAAGAAGCTCTTGTTTCGGGGAACCGCGACAGCAATCGTCACGCCGTTTCTCAAGGATGGCGCCATTGATGAAACATCGCTACGCAGACTGGTGGACCATCAATTGAAAGGCAACATCGAAGCAATCGTGCCCGTTGGAAGCACCGGGGAAGGCGCGACACTTTCAGACGATGAACAGGCGCGCGTCATTGAAATCGTTGTAGATAAGGTAAACGGGAAAATCCCCGTTATCGCCGGAGCGAGCAGTAATGATACACGCCGCGCCGTTGCTCTTGCAAAAAAAGCGGCTCAATCGGGAGCCGACGCAATTCTGACCGTCGCCCCCTTCTATAATAAGCCGACACAGGAAGGTTTGTTCAGACACTTCTCTGCAATCGCCAATGCCGTGGACCTTCCGATCGTCATTTATAATGTTCCCGGAAGAACCGCGTCAAACATAGACGCTCATACGGCGCTTCGACTTGCGGAAGAAGTTCCAACGATCGCGGGAGTCAAAGAAGCATCGGCCAATTTTTCCCAGATCATGGAGATTCTCCATCATCGTCCGGCAGGATTCGGCGTTTGGTCCGGCGACGACAACCTGACTCTTCCGTTGATTGCACTCGGCGCGGACGGCGTCATTTCCGTTGTGTCGAACGAAGTTCCAGGCCCATTCTCCACAATGGTCCGACTCGCCTTGAAGGGAAAATTCGACAAAGCAGCCGGGGCACACTACGCGCTGCTCCATCTTATGAACGTGAACTTCATCGAATCGAATCCTATTCCGGTAAAAGCAGCGCTCGGGATGATGGGCCTGATCGAGCCGAACTACCGCCTTCCCCTCGTGCCCTTGAGCGACGAGGCAAGACCACGGCTGGAAAAAATCCTGCGCGAACTTCATCTCCTGCACTGACACCCGTATGACGCTCCAACAACAGATTGAACATTTGTACCAGACCGAATTCTCCGCCCTGGATCGCACAGAAGCTGGAAAAGTATTCGGAGAATTCAAACAACTCTTGAATGCCGGCTCCATCCGCGCCGCTGAAAAGATCGAAGGCGAATGGCGCGCGCATCATTGGGTCAAGAAAGGCATTCTCCTCGGCTTCCGTCTCGGCTCCCTCGTTGATGTGTCCATCAATGATCAATTCAGGTTTTTCGATAAAGACACCTTTCCGCTGAAAAAGATTTCCCTTGCCGACGGTATCAGGCAGGTTCCGGGTGGGTCATCGATACGCGAGGGTTCCTTTGTTGCGCGCGGCGTTGTCTGCATGCCGCCGATGTACATCAACGTTGGCGCATACGTGGATGAAGGAACGATGATTGATTCCCACGCGCTCGTGGGTTCCTGCGCGCAGATCGGAAAGCGCGTGCATCTCAGCGCAGCCGCGCAAATCGGCGGCGTTCTTGAACCTGTCGGCGCTCTTCCTGTGATCATCGAGGATGACGTATTCATCGGCGGAAACTGCGGCGTGTATGAAGGAACCATCGTTCGCAGCGGGGCGGTGCTCGGTTCCGGTGTGATTCTTACCGCAGCAACCCAGGTGTTCGACGTCGTGCATGAACGCATTTTGAAAAAGGAAGCCGGCCATCCTCTGAACATTCCCGAAAATGCTGTTGTCGTTCCGGGAACAAGGCCGATGACGCAACCCTGGGCGCGCAGCAAGAACCTCCAGGTTTCCACACCTGTGATCATCAAGTATCGCGACGGCAAAACCTCCGCTTCTACAGTGCTCGAGGAATCCCTGCGATGAGCACGCGGCGTGTTTTGATCGTCGGGAGCAACGGTTTGCTCGGACAGAAGATGACCGAGCTGTTGATCCGCGGTTCCTCCTACGAATTAATGCTCGCATCACGCGCGCCTCAACCTGTCCGGCCGGTT
>CAZJYO010000157.1:0-6809 GCA_964550275.1 uncultured Chitinophagales bacterium | reverse complement strand
CCCTGGACTCAGTCGGAATCTTTATTGGAAATGTCCAGGCGACTACCCCAACGACAAGTCCGGCGCACTTGGGCAAGATCGATTACTTCTTTAACATGGCTTCGCCTATCGTCAACGAAGATGGCGTCGGGCCGCCGCCGGATACGGTCGCTCCGGTCATCAGCAATATTCAGTCGCTTGCACATCTGAATAGCTTTGATGTTTCTTGGACGACAAATGAAATCGCGAGCGGTATCGTCCACTATGGATTGACAGCAGGATATGAACTTGGTTCCGTCACTGACACAAGCAAGACGCTCAGCAAGAACCTGACAATCAACGGGTTGCAAAGCGGAACGCTCTATCACTTCAGAATTACGGCGAAGGATACGCTGAACAACACGCGTCTTTCTTCTGACTTCACAATCCGTACGCGTTCTGTTCTTACTGTCAATGTTGCCGGAAGCGGATCTGTTACAAAGAATCCTGACAGCACGAATTATCTGGCCGGACAGGTTGTAGGCCTGAAAGCCACAGCGGCATCCGGCTGGCACTTCATCGGATGGAGCGGCGACACGACTTCGGCATCGGATACTCTTGCGATCACGATGAACGGCAATCGTACAGTCACAGCAACATTCGATACGAACCGGATTCTCACGGTGAACGTCGCCGGTAGCGGATCGGTGGTGAAAAATCCGGACTTGTCCGTGTATTCAACAGGACAGATCGTCGGGCTCAAAGCCAACGCGGCCTCCGGATGGCATTTCATCGGCTGGAGCGGCGATACAACAGCCACGGCGGATACGATTGCCATTGCCATGAACAGCAATCGCACTGTTACGGCCACATTTGATACAAACAGAGTTCTCAATGTGAATATTGCCGGAAACGGTTCGGTGGGAAGAAATCCCGACAAGGCGTTCTATTCAACCGGGGAACTCGTGACGTTGACGGCTACGCCAGGTTCCGGGTGGTTTTTGAACGGGTGGAGCGGTGACACAGTGACCGCATCCAATCCGATTACAATCGCGATGACCGCGGACAAATCTGTTCTGGCAACATTTTTGGTCATACCTCCTGTCGTTGCCAATGTGAAGGCGTTTTTGCAGGGACCGTATGACGCGGCTGGTGACTCCATGAAAACAGACTTGAACGGACTTGGCAATCTTCCTCTCTCCCAGCCGTACAATAGTGCACCTTGGAATTATCCGGGAACCGAGTCTGTCGGATCAATTCCCGCCGGCGCTGTTGATTGGATGCTTGTGGAACTGAGGCCTGCAAGCGACTCAACGCAGGTGCTTGCGACGCGCGCTGCGTTCATCCTCCGTTCGGGATTGATCGTGGATACCAATGGAACAAGCGCGGTAGGGTTTGCCGGCCAGGCAGATGGAAACTACTTTGTGGTCTTGAGACACCGCAATCACCTTGCGATCATGAGTTCGACAACGCTTGCGTTGACCACATCAAGCACACTCTATGACTTCACAACATCACAATCACAGGCGTACGGCACGGATGCGATGCGAGAGATCGAGACCGGCGTCTTCGGGCTGCGCGGCGGTGACGGAAATGCTGACGGAGGTATTGACGCGGTTGACCGCAATCTCTCCTGGCGGCCGCAAAACGGAACTGCTTGGGATTACGCCAAGTATGCCGACTTTGATCTGGATGGCGACATTGACGCCGTTGACCTGAATCTTCACTGGCGCCCGAACAACGGTACGGCAACACAAGTACCGGGGAGCCTCGTTGCACGACCGACACGAAAGGACGACACCAAATGATCAGTTCTTCTTCAATGAATCAGGATCATAACGAGTGGACAAAAACACTTCAGGACACCTGTCCGAGTTGCGGTACCCCGGGCATGGATGTTTTCTACGAAGTGAACCAGGTTCCGGTGCACAGCGTGCTCTTGATGAACACGCGCGAAGAAGCGTTGGGCTACACCAAGCGGGATATTGCCTTGGCACTGTGCCACGTGTGCGGCTTCATCTCCAACATTGCGTTCGATGCGTCGGTGCATGAATACTCGGCAAAATATGAAGAGACACAGGGGTTTTCCGGAACGTTCAACAAATTTCACAGAACGCTTGCACAGAACCTTATTGACCGGCACAACCTGCGGAACAAGGACATTATCGAGATCGGCTGCGGAAAGGGCGAGTTCCTTTCCATGATCTGTGAATTGGGAAACAACCGCGGCGTCGGCTTCGACCCGGCATATATTCCCGAGCGGAATAACAGCGCGGCAAAAGACAAGATCACCTTCATTACTGATTTCTATTCGGAGAAATACACCAGCTATCACGCCGATGCCGTCATCTGCAAGATGACGCTCGAACACATTCCGGATACGGAGGCATTCATCAAGACTGTGCGGCGTTCCATCGGTGATCGCTTTGACACACTTGTATTTTTCCAGATTCCCGACGTCACGCGCGTTCTCAAGGATATCGGCTTCTGGGATATCTATTACGAACATTGCTCCTATTTCAGTCCGGGTTCACTCGGGCGCCTCTTCCGTAAATGCGGGTTCGACGTGCTTGCACTCGGCACCGAGTATGACGGCCAGTACCTGATGATCGAAGCAAAACCATCAAAAGGAACACCGACATCTCCTCTTCCTGAAGAAAACGACCTCAAGAGTATTCATGACGATGTGGAAAACTTCTCAAAAAACATCGGACCAACGCTCGAACGATGGCGATCGATTCTGGACGATGTTCGACGCGAGGGGAAGAAAGCCGTCATTTGGGGGGGCGGTTCAAAGGGTGTTGCCTTCCTGACGACACTGCACATTGAAAACGAGATTGCGTATGCTGTTGACATCAATCCATACAAACACGGCACGTTTATGGCGGGAACCGGTCAGGAGATTGTCGGACCGGAATTCCTCAAGACATACCAGCCCGATGTTGTTATTGTCATGAATCCTATCTATTGCGATGAAATTCAGAAGGATTTGGACAAGCTCGGCGTCAAGGCCAGACTCCTGCCGGTGTGATCTGCATCCTTGCAAATTTCGCCATTTGGTTGTAATGTAGAAGTGATTTCGGGGGACCATCCAAAGCATTACCCTCGCTAACTCCCTGCTGTCGGCTTCAAATCGCTGTATTTTGAGCCGCCGGGTACCTCCGGCGCTCACGTCTTCAACAATGAACATACGTCCAAAACGTTGACAGTCCTGACTCCGGACACACGTTAGGGATTTTTTTGGGGGGCTTGATGTCGCGTCGTTTCCAACGACAATTCCTGGGTTCAATACTCCTCGTTCTGTTTTATGCGGGCATCGCGAACGCCCAAACAGAAGCTGAACGGGCAACGGGTTTATACCGGCACTACGAGAAAACTATTCTCGCGCGTGAGTATGGCGCTTCGCCGGCCTCGGCGGAACTTGCTCCACTTTCAGGAATCGCATCGGATGATTTTAGCAGTGGTTCACTGAACTCCGCGATCTGGAGTTTTGTCAATCCCGGAACACCCTCAACGTTGTCATTCACAGGAACCGGAACCGCGGACGCGCGCCTCTCCATTGCCGTTCCCGCAGGCACTCCGCACGACGCATGGACCGGCGGCAATACCACTGCCCGCGTTATGCAAGCCGCACCAAACTCCGATTTTGAAATTGAGGTAAAATTTGATTCGCGTCCGGCTGCGCGATACCAAATTGAAGGCGTCCTTGTTGAGCAGGATGCCAACAACTACCTCCGCTTTGACTTCAATTCCGATGGAACAAATCTTCGCGTGTTTGCCGCAACGATCATTGCGGGCGTTCCGACCACGCGCCACAATGTTGTCATCGCAGGCGCCCCGGTGTTATACATGCGCGTACGAAGAATCGGCACGCAGTGGACGCAAACTTACTCCATCAACGGAACGACATGGACCAATGGCGCTTCGTTCACACAGGCAATCACGGTCAACAGCGTTGGCCCATTTTTTGGCAACGCCGGAAGTCCCGCTCCTGCATTTACAGGACTCGTTGATTATTTCTTCAACACCACCTCCCCTATTGTTCCGGAAGATCCGGTGAGCAACTGGTGGAGTGCGCGCAGATTCCGGCTCCCGGTTGAGATACGAGCTAACGGCTACCAGCGCACAAACAAAGTTGCGGAAGCCGACGTCAACTTCACACAGATACTCTCTGCATTCGGGCAAACAGCCGCGCTGGCTGAGAACTCCATTCGAGTCATTGAAGTAACCTCCGGTGGAACGGTGTTGGATACGTCGGTGGCATTCCAATTTGACAAGGAACCGGGGTATCATCCGCAATCCAATGCAAGAGGAACGGTTGCTTTCCTGATGAACGGCACTACTGCCGCCAATGCTTCGCGCTATTACCAAATCTATTTTGAAACAACGTCAGGTGGATCATTCCCGCTTCCTTCGTTCAGTTCACAGCTCGTTGTCACCGACAATGTTGTGGATGAAGGCCAGCCAAGCATCAAGGTGGAAACACCGAAAGGAACCTACTTCTATCATAAGCTTGGCGGCGGATTCTCTTCGATCAATGACGCGGCGGGCAATGACTGGGTTGACTATCATCCGGGCAACGGGTCCGCCGGTGAATTCCGCGGCATCCCGAATATAGGTCCGGTCTTTCACCCCGGATATACAAACTCGATTGCGGTGCTGGAAAACCAAGGCCCTGTTCGCTCGCGCATCCGGACCGTCAGCAATGACGGCCAATGGGAAAGCGTATGGGATATCTATCCCGATTATGCCCGCATGCGTTTGCTTCGAAAAAACTCAACATACTGGTTCCTTTATGAAGGAACACCCGGAGGTGCGCTCAATCCGACAAGCGATTTCATGTACCGCTCTAATGGACAACGCTCCCTTCTGAACACGTCCATTTCCACGGATCTTGCTTCGCCCGAATGGGCATACTTTGGCGACCGGTCAATGCGGCGCGCTTTCTATGTTGTGCATCATGAGGATGACCTTCTTCAGGATTATTACCGGAACCAGGATAATAACATGACGATTTTCGGTTTCGGCAGAAGAGATCCCTGCTGTACCAGTCTGCTGAATACCGCCCAGGATTTCACCATCGGATTCGCCGATGACTCGCTCTTCTCAGCCGCGAGCCAGGTGATCAATGCATCGTATCGGCCAATGCAGAGTTTGCCGGGCGCCCCCGAAAGCCATCCCGTCACATTGCTTCCTCCGGGCATTGTCACGCATCCGGCAAATCGATCCGTATTCGCCGGGGAGACTGCGACCTTCAGCGTAGCGGCAACCGGCACTTCACCGCTCTCCTATCAATGGCAGAAGAACAACGCGGACATTTCCGGAGCCAACACTACTTCTTACGTAACACCTGTCGCGGCTCTCGCGGACAATGGCGCAACGTTCCGCTGTGTTGTTACCAACGCGCTTGGCACTGCTGCAAGCTTCGCGGCAACGCTAACGGTTTCTCCCGCGCCAGGGCCGCCTGTGTCAGACGACTTCAACAGTTTCGCGTTGAACTCCAATCTCTGGACGGTGGTCAATCCACTGAATGACGCAACATTCGAGATGACAGGCACGGGGACCAGCAATGCACGTCTTGCCATTTCCGTTCCGGGTGGAGTTGCGCACGACACCTGGTCAACAGGTTTGATGGCGCCGCGCATCATGCAGAACATCAGCAACACCGATTTTGAAGTTGAGACCCGGTTTGAAGGAGGAATGTCCCAGCAGTATCAATCAGAGGGATTCCTCGTGATGCAGGATGACGGCAATCTTTTGCGATTCGACATCACCAGAGACCTGACAAAGAACAGGGTGTTCTGCGCCTCCTTTGTTAATGGAGTGCCCACGATCAGGAAAGACACGACAGTTGCTCTCGGCGTTCACTTCTTCTTGCGATTGAAACGCGTCGGCAATCAATGGACGTTCAGCTATTCGTATAATGGAACAACCTGGTACGTCGGGGCAACATTCAGCCACACGCTGACTGCACGGCAACTCGGACCCTTCGTGGGGAATGCAGGCGCAACACCGCCGTTTTTCTATGGCGTCATTGATTATTTCTTCAACCGGAACTCGCCCATCGTTCCGGAAGACGGAGGAACTCCATCGGACCCCGGAGCACCGGTGATTTCCAACGTCCTTGCGGTGCCGAATCAGGGAGGTTTCACCGTTCAGTGGACCACGAATGAGCCCGCGACCGGTGCAATTGATTTTGGCCTCACTCCCCTTTATGAACTTGGCTCCGCCTCGCATGGGGACAGAAGCTTGTCACATTCCGTACAAATTACGGGGCTTCAACCATCAACATATTACAACTTCCGCGTTCGTTCAGCGGACAGCACCGGAAATCAAGGAACAACGGGCAACCTCACTGTTACAACATCTCCGCTCACAGCGCCGCTGATTAATCTCTGGTACGGCAAAACACAATCATTCGGTCAGATTGGAAATCCTGTTCCCGATGTTAACATTGTCGGGAATGTTTCAGACGCTGATGGCCTTGCTTCTCTGTCAACACGGTTGAATGGCGGTTCACCCCGCGCAATCACCATCGGGCCCGATGACCGTCGCCTGGCGAAGAAGGGTGATTTCAATATCGACATTCCGCTTGCGAATCTACTCCCGGGCGCAAATCAACTTGTAATCACTGCAGTTGACAGTTTGAATACGACTGCGCGAGAAACTGTTACCGTGAACTACACGGTGGGCAACGTGTGGCCGAAGACATTTACCGCTGATTGGTCAACGGCATCTTCCGTTCAATCCAGCTCGCAGATTGTTGATGGAGGATGGAGAATATCCGGCGGCTCGCTTGAAGTAACCGCCCCGGGATATGATAGAGCCGTTGCCATCGGTGATCGAACCTG
>CAZJYO010000156.1:5253-6854 GCA_964550275.1 uncultured Chitinophagales bacterium | reverse complement strand
GGTTTGATGGGCGTAACCATGAGTAGTTCCAGCGTTCCAATCTCCCTTTCCTTGACAATCCCCAAAGCGGTCAACGTCATGGTAATCACCATCAGCACCATGCCAACGACACCCGGCACCATGTAGTTGGCGCTCTTGAGGTCGGGATTAAACCAGATTCGCGGTTCGGGAGTGATGACCGGAATGTTCCTGCCCCCGGCAACTTGTGAATAATTGACAAGAACCTTCCTTGAATACGATCCCACTATTTGAGAAATGTAACCCAGACTGATGTTTGCCGTGCCTGCATCCGACCCGTCGATAATGACGCCGACGGTTGTCGTTTGACCCGAAAGCAATTTCTCTGCAAAACCGCGCGGCACCATTAACGCTATTGACGCCCTGCCGTCTTCCAGATACGCATCGATACCCGACAGTTTATCGCATGAGTAGCGGTGAACAAAGTATCCCGTGTTCACCGTTTGCTGAATCAACCGCCGGCTCTCAGCGGTGCGATCCATGTCGCAGACAACAAGTGTGATCGAAGTAACGTCCGTCGTGGCGGCATATCCGAACAACAATACTTGCAGGATCGGAGCTGCAACGGAAACGATGATCATGCGCTTGTCCTGCCTGAATTGCTGGAACTCCTTTGCAACAATTCTTTTGACAATGGCAATCGATCTTTTGACTCTATTCATGAATGCGGCCACATTCACAGTATTCGCTTTCTCATCCTCAAGACACTGATCCCCAGGGTGAGTCCTGCGAAGATCATCATGTACAGATAATTTGGCCAGAGACTTTCAAACGTCGCCGCTTTAAGCATGATGCCGCGAACAACAACGAGGAAGAACTTGTTCACGGCAATGTTGGAGAGAATCTGAAGTGGAACCGGCATGCTCGAAACAGGAAAAACAAATCCCGAGAGCAAGAATGACGGCAGGAGCGAACTGAACACCGAAATCATGAACGCGACTTGCTGTGAATTCGTCAGTGTTGAGATGAGCAACCCCTGGCCGAGCCCCCCCATCACGATCAGCGTAATCGCAGCATAGAGAAGCAGGAGACTTCCCTTAACCTCGATTCCGAACAGCACATAGCCAAGGATGAGAATAATCGTAGCAGCGGTAATACTAATGAACACGTATGGGATTGTTTTTCCGATAATGATATCCGCCGGTCGAAGCGGGGAAACCATGAGTTGTTCCATTGTCCCTTTTTCCTTCTCCCGGACCACCGTCATGGAAGTGGAAACGACCGCCGTCAAAACAAGAATGAACCCGATCAGTCCGGGCAGAAGGAACCGCGCTGAAATCAATTCCGGATTGTACCAGATGCGCGGTCTGAAGTCCACGGGTACATACTGTTGAACACCGTTGTTCCAGAGTGAGACAACGGCAAGGCGTGCCGAATGCTCGATCGTCATACGCGTGGCATAGTTAATTGCCTGCACGGCGCTGTTGGCATCCGATCCATCAATGATAATTTGGACGCGCGTCTCCCCTCCTCCAAACACCTCCACCGCAAACGATCGCGGAATCACCAGCGCGGCTCTCGCAGCATTTCCCATGAAGGCCGTTTCGATGTCATCATATGTTGAGGCAGTGAGGACGTGATCA
>CAZJYO010000156.1:0-5243 GCA_964550275.1 uncultured Chitinophagales bacterium | reverse complement strand
TGAAACTTTGCGATGAGGGCCCTGCTCTCGGCCGTCCTGCTTTGATCAAACACAATAAGCGGAATGTGTTTGACGTCGAAATTCAATGCATAGCCCACCATCACGATGAGCACGGCGGGAAGGACAAGCAACATGCCGAGCGACGTCGGATCCCGGCGAATCTGACGAAACTCTTTTGCAATCATTGGTGTGAGCGCGCTCATCAGACTTGCTCCTTTGAACCGGGAACATGTTCAAGGAGATACAGAAAAACATCTTCCAGTGAGGGAGTGATGCGTTCAATCAGGACATCGCTCACACCCGCGGTGGAAAGCGCTTCCGTGATTCCTTTCCTGCCATCAGCTTCATCTGCCACCATGATGTGCATCTTGGTTCCAAAGATGGAGCTTTCCAATACCCACGGTTTCGCCCTGAGGGTCTCCAAGCCGGCAACAACATCACTGCATGTCACTTCAAGGATGGGATGCACAAGATGCGTACTCTTCAATTCGGCCGGACTCCCGTTGGCAATAATTTTTCCGGCGTTGATCAGAATAATCTGATTGCAATACTCCGCCTCATCCAAAAAATGGGTGGTGACCAGAATGGTGGTGCCTTCGTTTGAGAGCCTGTTGATGAGTTCCCAGAATTGTCTGCGTGAAATCGGATCGACGCCTCCGGTGGGTTCGTCGAGAAAGAGGATGCGTGGTTCGTGAAGGACCGCGCAGCCCAAAGCAAGGCGTTGTTTCCAGCCGCCGGAAAGCTCGCGGGCGAGTGCATGTTCACGGCTCTTGAGTCCCGCCATCTCCACCACCCAATTCAAACGCGAGGCCAAACGGGCGTCGTCAAGACCGTACACACCGCCGTAGAACCGGATGTTCTGCTCAACCGTAAGGTCGTCATACAGTGAAAACCGCTGGGACATGTACCCGATGTGTTCTTTAACCTTGTCGGTCTCGTTCCGAATATCAAAGCCGCCGGTGCGCGCTGTCCCGGAGGTCGGCTGGAGAAGTCCGCACAACATGCGAATGGTCGTGGATTTCCCGGCGCCGTTGGCGCCGAGAAAACCAAATATCTGGCCGCTTCCTACTGCAAAGCTGACGTCATCGACAGCTGTAAACGACCCGAATCGTTTGGTAAGATGTTCAACTTCAATTGCGTTCACATTCCAACCCGATCAATTTGGTTTGGTTGCCGCAGAAAGAAAGGAAATGAAAACATTCTCAAGAGACGGCGGGATGACGCGCCATTGCCTTACATCAATCCGCGCAGTGTGCAGACGCGAGAGTATGTTCTCAATCCTCGTGCTGTCCCGATCAACAACAACATGCACTCGGTCTCCGAACGTCTGTACTTCCAGGTCGGGGAGTTGCTGTTTCAAGAGAATGCCGGCGGAACGGACGGGAGTACAGACAATCTCAAGAACATGTTCATGCATGGTTGCCTTCACTTCATCGGGAGTCCCGGTAATCATCAGCTTCCCCTGATGAATTAGAGCAATGCGGGAACAGCGTTCCGCTTCATCAAGATATGGCGTGGACATCACGAGCGTTGTTCCTTCACGGACAAGCCGCTGGAGTATGCTCCAGAAATCGCGTCGGGAAACAGGATCAACTCCGGTGGTGGGTTCATCGAGAAAGATAATACGCGGAGTGTGAATCAAGGTGCAGGCAAGGCCGAGTTTCTGCTTCATACCCCCGGAGAGTTTTTCTGCAAGGCGATCGCGAAACGGTGTTAGGCGGGTGAAGTCAAGAAGCTCTTCCCGGCGTTTCTTGAAGTCAGCAACATTATTGATGCCTGCAAAGAACTCGATATTCTCATCGACTGTCAGGTCGCCGTACAATGAGAATTTCTGGGAGAGGTAGCCGATCTGTTTCTTGATCAGGTCGGAGTCACGATGGAGATCGAGACCCAGAACGCTTGCCGAGCCGGAAGATGGCGCAAGAATCCCGCATAGCATTCTGATAAAGGTTGTCTTCCCGGCCCCATCCGGGCCGATGATGCCGAACATTTCACCCGAACCAATATCGAGCGTTGCACTATTGACAGCGGAAACGTGGCCAAAGGATTTTGAAAGATCCTTTGTGTGAATCGCGCGGTCCACGGCGGTTTATTTTCCGCTTGTGGAAGAGAGATGAATGGTTGCGTCAGCGGGGAGACCCGGTTTCAGCAATCCGTCCGGATTCTTCACTTCAATCTTGACGGCGAAAACGAGCTTTGTGCGCTCTTCCTTTGTTTGAATGTTCTTCGGGGTAAATTCCGCTTCGGGGGAAACATAGGCAACGATACCGGCGAACGTTCTGGCTGGCTGACCGTCAATGCGAACCTCAGCGTCCTGATTGAGGGAGACGCGACCCACATCCGATTCGTTCAGATAGATCGTGAGAGAAACGTTCTCCATGTTTGTAATCTGCATCAGACGGGAGCCCGTCATGACTAACTCGCCCGGCTCGACAGCCTTCAGGGTGACAACACCTGATGAGGGCGCTGTAATGGTGCATTCCCCGACACGTGCTCGCGCAAAATCGGCTTGTGCTTTTGCCTGGTCGCGTCGTGAAATCGCCGTCAACACTTCTTCCTTCCTGAGGCCACCGACCACTTTCCGGTACGTCTGCTCCGCAGCGAGATAGCGCGCTTCCGCGTCATCATAGTGCTTTTGCGTCACCGATTTTGTGGCAAACAACTCGCGTACCCGTTGAAAATCCCGCTCGGCGTTCCTGAGATTCACTTCAGCAAGGGCAATGTCCTCGGTGCGCGATCCTTCCGCGGCCAAACGGTACTGGGATTCCGCAACTTTCATATTTGCTTCCGCCTGGCGGAGTTGAATTAGATAATCACGCGCATCAATTATGGCAAGCGTGTCTCCTTCGTTGACCTTCGATCCTTCCCGGATGCGGATGGCCAGAACCCGGCCGGCCACTTCAGTAGCGATACTGACATCCGTCCCTTCGATAACGCCTGATGCTTCGATAACATCGCTTCGTTGTTCAGCGCAACTGATTGCCAGGAGAAGGAAAATAAAAAACGCTGGGCTGGTTTTCATGATCATGAACCGATGGTTATGATAGGAAAATACAATAGTCCGTATCTCAATCAAGAGTGTGCGCAGATAAGAAACACAGGAAACTCAACAAAACAAAAAGCCCCCGACTCTCGAGAGCCGGGGGCTTTGAATCCAGCACTGGAAATTCAGCGCTTAGTACATGTCACCCATGCCACCGTGCGGCATCGGCGGAGCCGGTTTCTTTTCCTCCGGCTTCTCGACTACGGTCGCCTCTGTCGTCAGCAACAGACCGGCCACTGATGCGGCGTTTTCGAGAGCGGTACGAGCCACCTTTGTCGGATCAATCACGCCCGACTCAATCAGCTTCTCGTATTTTTCGCTGAATGCGTTGAAGCCATAGTCGCCCTTGCCGTTCTTCACTTCGTTGACAATCACCGATGATTCAAGACCGGCATTCGCAACGATCTGGCGAATCGGCTCTTCGAGCGCGCGACGGATGATATCCACACCCGTCTGCTGATCCTCGTGAGGGGCCTTGAGACTATCAAGTTTGCTTGCCGCACGAAGATATGCAACGCCGCCGCCGGGCACGATGCCTTCTTCAACCGCGGCGCGTGTCGCATGGAGTGCATCTTCAACACGGGCTTTCTTTTCCTTCATCTCAACTTCTGTCGCGGCACCAATCTTCAGCACGGCAACTCCACCGGACAATTTTGCAAGACGCTCCTGGAGCTTCTCTTTGTCGTAGTCGGAAGTGGTCTTTTCAATCTGGGCTTTGATTTCGTTGATGCGTTTCTTGATCTCATCCTTCTTGCCTGCACCTTCAACAATGGTGGTGTTATCCTTGTCGATGGTAACGCGCTTTGCACGACCAAGGTAGCTCAGAGTCGCATTCTCCAGTTTGTATCCCTGCTCTTCAGAGATCACTGTTCCACCCGTGAGGATTGCGATATCTTCAAGCATCGCCTTCCTTCTGTCACCGAAACCGGGGGCTTTCACGGCGGCAACCTTCAATGTACCGCGCAGTTTGTTCACGACGAGCGTCGCAAGGGCTTCTCCTTCGACATCTCATGGTGGAGATCTTCTTGTCGTGAATCAGGATTACCGCATTCTCAAGTCCGGCTTCCATTGTCTCGGGATCGGTGACGAAATACGGTGAAAGATATCCGCGGTCAAACTGCATGCCTTCAACAACCTCGATCGTGGTGTCTGTACCTTTGGCTTCCTCGACCGTGATAACGCCGTCTGTCCCAACTTTCATCATCGCGTCTGCAATGAGATCGCCAATGACGTTGTCATTGTTGGCAGAAATGGAACCAACCTGTGCAATTTCCTTCTTGCTGGTTTTGTCCACCGGCTTGCTGACTTCTTTGAGCCCTTCGACGACCTTGGCAACTGCGAGTTCAATGCCGCGCTTGAGGTCCATCGGATTTGATCCGGCAGCAACCATCTTCAAGCCCTCGCGGACGATCGCCTGTGCAAGCACGGTCGCCGTTGTTGTTCCGTCACCGGCAACATCGGAAGTCTTGGATGCCACTTCGCGAACCATCTGGGCACCCATGTTCTCAAGTGGATTCTCGAGTTCGATTTCCTTTGCAACGGTAACGCCATCCTTGGTAATTGTCGGCGCACCAAATTTCTTGTCAATCACGACATTGCGACCCTTCGGGCCGAGCGTGACCTTCACTGCATCCGCAAGCTGATCCACACCGCGTTTCAAAGCGGCACGGGCTTCGGTGTTGTAGTTAATGACTTTTGCTGACATTGTTTCTATCTCCTGATGAAAAATTGATCTTCGACGTTTGACTTACATAATTGCAAAGATATCGGCTTCCCGCATGATGAGGTACTCGGAACCATCGATGGTCACTTCGGTTCCGGAGTATTTGCCGTAAAGAACTTTGTCGCCAACCTTGACTTCTGGAAGAACCTTTTTGCCATCCTCAGTCACTTTGCCTGGTCCAACAGCCACAACTTCGCCGATGACCGGCTTTTCTTTCGCGGTGTCAGGAAGGATAATCCCGCCTTTGGTCTTTTCCTCCGCCTGAGCAGGCTTGATCACGACGCGATCTGCCAAGGGCTTTACTTTCATATTTCCTCCAATGAGATAACTTATTTTGTGATATTGAGTTACAGGAAAACCAGAAATGAATTTAGCACTCTCTCTCGAAGAGTGCTAATAATATAGCATGAAGGGGGTGACAAGTCAAGAGCAGTTAAACCAAAAAACAACTAGATAGATCGAATAGCGTCAAAGATG
>CAZJYO010000155.1:0-6941 GCA_964550275.1 uncultured Chitinophagales bacterium | reverse complement strand
CAAGGGCAAAATACTTATTTCGTATGGCGACCCAATCAGTTGTGCCGCTGATATCGCGGCTTGGTTTCTCGCCATCAGACGTTGCATCGATCTCGGAAAGTTCGCCGCCAGAAAAGGCAAGGGCCTTGGCAAATTTTGATTCGTCTACGCTGTTCGCTTCAGCATAGGGCAGCCCCGTTTCCCAAACGATCTGGTACTCGAAATTGGCAACCACGTTCTGCATGTTCTCAAAAATCGTTTCTGCTTCAAACGAATACTTCCCGTTGAAAAATGTGTATCGTCTGATGAGACGCTGTCCGGGGCTGACGGTAAGCACCAGATCAACAGAGAACGAATCTGTCCCGCTAAGCGTGACTGTTTTCCAGTCCGGAAAATCACCGGCAAAATTCAATGCCCTGGTGTTGATAAGCTTGCCGTCTGCGGAGGAGAAAAGAATGCTGAGGTCGCCTCCACGCGCGTAATCCAGCAAGTGAACCGGATGCTTTCGCCAAGTCAAGTACTGTTTCAGTTCCCACTTTCTCAGCATACCGCCGCGAGTTGACAATTCCGCGGTATATTGATCCGTGGCAATAAGAATCCTTTTTTCTTTGCCGCCTTCCAGTCCGCTGAAAAACTTGCCCGTGCTGTCGGTCCGCAGGGGCACGGGGTTCTCCGCCTGCCTCGGTTGCTTCTCCGGCAACCGATCAACTGTCGCCAGAGAATCACTGCTTGAGGGTTTCGCCGGCGGGGTGGGGGCATTCAAAGACATCCAAACCACCAGCACGATGCCAATGAGGATAAACCCCAGCGTTGTCTGCTTGTCCATACGTTAAGCCCTGTTCTTTCTTTTCAGGCGGGATCGAAACCGCCGGGGTGCCATGGGTGGCACTTCAAAATTCGCGCGGCCCCTTTCCACAATCCGGAAAATGAACCGTACTTGGCAACCGCATCTATGGTGTATTGTGAACACGACGGGTGAAACCGGCAGGTTCCAGGCGGCAAGAGTGGCGAGATTGTCAGCCGATAGATTTCGAGCAGGCGAATCACGAGACTGCTCATTGCCTACCTAATCTGGCCATGAGAAAATCACAAAAGGAATTCACATCACTGGAGATGCTGCCAAGTGTAACCCGTTGAACGCTTGCGATATCATGATGCACCGACATTACCAACTCCATGGATAAACCATGTTGTTCCATCACCCCGTGTAAGCGACCGAAGGAATCGCGCATTACCTCTCTCATGAGGCGCTTCAAGTGATTGCGCTTCACGGCGTTGTAGTGTTTTGACGAAATGGAAAACCCAACGGTACAAGCTGGTGTGTTCGAAGGAAAGGTCGTAAAATAAAATGTGATTGCGGAGCTGACGAATCGTTGTCTGCCGGAGAACACCCGTCGAAACGCCCCGGCGCCGCGTAAGATTCTCGGCCGATCACTCAACCCATCTGTCCCTAAAACTAACGCTCGTCGCTGACGGTAAGTTTCTTTCTTCCCTTGGCCCGACGGCTCGCCAGCACCTTTCTGCCGGTCTTGGACGACATCCTGGCCCGAAAACCGTGCGTGTTTTTGCGCTTGCGCTTATGGGGCTGAAATGTACGCTTCATACGTTCTACTCTCCATTGATTCTACTCAGGGAAGGGATGAAACAAAAAGAGGGTTGCCCGAGAAGACAATCCTCGCCGTTCAACATAGCAAAAGAGTCAGAAAATTTCAACACCTTTTTCCGCGAAGCTATTGCAAAGCGTACCTTCATGTGTTATTATTTGTTTCGGATTTCGACTTCGCACGCTTGTTGATAAGTTGTGCGGAGAAATTCATCTGCTTGTGTCCTATGTTTCTTCCATCCGGCTGTGAGAACATTCTAAACTGTGCATAATTCTAGTATTATCTCCCCAACTCTTGTTATTTCATGCGGTTACCGCCGTGGCGGTCTGTGGAAAAACGAGCGCTTCCCGAGCACCACACACCCCGGCCCCGATTCCCAAAATGTTCACAAAATTGTTGACAACGCTTGTGTGGGCGTTGATAACTCTCTAATCAGCTTTCTGTAAATACCTTATGTCCGAAACCTTACAACCCGCTCTAGTTCCTGTCGGTGAAACCGATGAGGCGCGTGCCGCGTGGAATGCGTGCCTTTCCATTGTTCGTGTCGGAGTCAACAGCCAAAGTTACAAAACCTGGTTTGAGCCCATTATTCCGTTGCGACTCAAGGCGGGTAAACTCTCGCTCCGGGTTCCGAGCCAATTTTTCCGGGACTGGCTGGAGGAACACTACGACACAATGATCAACGGTGCCGTTACTCAGGTGCTCGGGAGGGGAGCGACGCTTGATTATCACATCAGCGATGACGGAGACCACGAGGTTTTATTTTCTGCTGATTCCAAAGAAACCGTCTCGACGACACCTCAGTCAAATCCGGTCGCGTCGACGTCGCATGGCCAGCGAAACGGTTCGGCCTTGCGTGAGCCCTACCAAAGTTATCTCAACCCAAGATACGTCTTCGAGAATTTCATCAAGGGTGATTCCAATCAGCTTGCCCGCGCTGCGGCTTCTGCTGTTGCAAACAACCCCGGCGGAACCTCATTCAATCCCCTTGTCCTTTATGGCGGCACCGGACTTGGGAAAACACATTTGGTGCAGGCGATTGGAAACTACGCTCTGGCCCACGGAAAAGCGCGGCGCGTGAATTATGTTTCCAGCGAAAAATTCACCGTAGAGTTTGTGGAGGCAATTCAAAGCGACCGCATTGCGGATTTCTCCGGCTTCTACCGAAGCATGGACATCCTCATTGTTGATGATGTCCAGTTCTTTTCCGGAAAGGAAAAAACCCAGGATAATTTCTTCCACACATTCAACGAACTTCACCAGATCGGAAAGCAGATCATTCTCACTTCGGATAGACCACCGAAGGAGCTCAAGGGCCTTGATGACCGGCTTCTTTCGCGGTTCCAGTGGGGATTAACGGCCGATATCCAACCGCCGGACCTTGAGACACGCATCGCAATCCTGCGAAAGAAAAGCGATGACGACGGCATTAACCTTCCGCAAGATGTCGTCGAATTCATTGCCGCCAACGTCACCACGAACATTCGCGAGCTGGAAGGATGCCTGATCAGCCTCCTTGCAAAGGCCTCGTTGGAGGAACGGGAGGTTACCGTTGATCTCGCGCGTGATGTACTACGGGTCGTCGTTGGAGATATAAAATCCCCCATCTCCATTGAGTCCATTCAGCGGACTGTGTGCGAGTACTTTGACATTCCGGGGGATTTGCTGAGAGCAAAGACCCGCAAACAAGAGATTGTGAACGCCAGACAAATTGCAATGTACCTTGCAAAGGAACTGACGAATTCATCGCTGAAGACCATCGGATTGCATTTCGGCGGAAGAGATCATAGCACGGTTATTCACGCGTATCAATCTGTTGAAGACCAGATGCGGCTTGATCAAAAATATAACACCAACGTTGTACAGATTCGTCGACGCTTGGAGCTATTGGGTCGTGTTTAGCTTCGCATTATTTCTGCAACACACGTTCTTTGAACGGCGAAGCATTTTTGTGGATAGTGTGTTGAGTGGTGTGTTGGAATTGTGTGAGTTCCTGTGTACAGTGTGTCGGCAACTTTCGCTTTTTCAAACCGGACCGCAATAACTACTGCACCCTGTGGATGGCATTCTGTTCTATCCACACTGTAACACTCGTGTATAACTTTAGGTGGCACGGAACAACCTGTCTCAGCGAAAACAATGTGTTTTTTATTTTCCGCTTATCAACATATACACAGCCCTTATTGATAGAGTTCTTTTAAATATACCGATTGGATTATACGTAGTAATTGCTTAAATTTAGGGTACTTCCTGAAGGGAATACCCGTTAGTAACCCCCACCAAACAGAGAGTTTTGTATGAAATTTTCTTCGAACGCCCCTGAACTTTTACGGGTACTTTCAAAGGTTAATGGCGTCGTACCGTCAAAATCCACGTCGCCAATTCTTGAAAACATCGTATTCGACGTGTCCGGCGGCAACCTCTCGGTATCAGCAACGGACATGGATATATGGATTAGTGGAAGTATTCAAGTAAAGAAAGGTGAAGATGGAAGGATTGCTATTCCGGCGAAGCGCATTCTTGATACACTCCGCGCTCTTCCCGACTCCGAGATAACGCTGAATGCTGACACTACGACGAATAAGATCAAGATTACCACGGAGAATGGCGAGTATTCCATTACCGGCGAGAGCGCCAAGGATTTTCCCGTAGCTCCGCAGTTCAAGGCCACAGACGAGTTGAATATTGAAACATCATTGTTAAAATCCATCATCGCACGAACGGTATACGCAGTCAGCACGGACGAACTCAGGCCAGCAATGATGGGCGTGCTTCTTCAGTCAAAGGGAAGCGAGCTTCGTGCCGTTGCCACGGATGGTCACCGGCTGGTTCGCATGGTCAACAAGTTGCCCAAGGCATCAGGGCTTAAGCGGGATATTATTATTCCTGCGAAGGCGCTCAACCTTGTTTCGCGGATTCTGGAAGGATCTGAGAACACCATCAGTGTCAGTGAGACGCACATACGATTCTCCTTTGACCGCACCGTATTAATCTCACGCCTTATTGACGAGACGTATCCGAACTACGAGAGCGTTATTCCGAAGGACAACGACAAAAATCTTCTTGTAAAGCGGGAAGACCTTCTTTCTTCTCTGCGAAGAGTGTCGCTCTATGCAAGCGCTACAACACACCAGGTGCGGTTTGAAGTTTCCAAGGACAAGTTTTCCGTCGCTGCGCAGGATATTGATTTTGGCGGGGAGGCAAGGGAAACGGTTTCCGGCGAGTACGCGTCAGACAAACTCGATATCGGTTTTAATTCCATTTACCTGGTGGATATTCTTACACACCTTGATGCAGACAAGGTTGAATTCCGTTTCAGTACACCGACGCGGGCCGGCCTTGTTTCGCCCGTATCGACCAACGGCGGCGATCAGGACATTATCATGCTGGTGATGCCGGTGAGACTGAATGTGTAATGGCAGGATGCGGTGTTGTATCGGCGGCCCCGTCAATACAGACGGGGCTGTTGCGTGTTGAGAGGCGCGGCAGTGAATGAAAATCGTTTCGGTTCGGCTCAGGCAGTTTAGAAATCACCGGGCCACAGAGGCGTCATTCGGCGAATCCGTCAACGCTGTGTTGGGACGCAACGGACAGGGGAAAACAAACCTCATAGAGGCGCTTTCGTTCCTTTGCCTGACAAAAAGTTTTTATGCGACCGGTGACCAACAGGTTGTCCAGATCGGCTGTGATGGATTTGATATTGATGGACAACTCTCGGATGACGGCGGGAATGTTCACACGATTGCTGTCCGCTATAACGCCGGACAACGAGAAAAGGTCTTTAGCATTAACGGCGTCAAGCCGGAACACTTTTCGGATGTCATCGGTAGATTTCCCGTCGTTGTGCTGTCCCCTGACAAAGGCGCAATAACACAGGGCGGTCCGGCGCTGCGCCGGAGATTTTTGGATATCGTTCTTTCTCAACTCAGCGCGGAATATTTGGCCAGCTTGCTGGAGTACCGCCGCGTATTGAAACAGCGGAACGCGCTTCTTGCGAACCGTCATGTTGACACGATGGAGACGTGGAGCGAAGCACTTGCGATCCACGGAAGCAGGATCATAAAACGGCGGCATGAGTTTCTTGACAAGTTCACGCCGTACGTTGCTTCTGCGTACCAAAGAATAGCTGACGGCAGGGAAAAGCCGGTGATAACATATTGTCCTTCACCGCGCGCCGGGCAGGATGAAGCCGGGGAAGTAACAGCGGCCAACATCCTGGAGGCGCTCTCTGCGAGGAGGAGCGAAGAACTGCGGCTGGGTACCTCCGTCGTTGGGCCGCACCGGGACGAACTGAAGCTTGAACTGGACGGCATGAGCGTTCAGAAGTTTGCGTCACAGGGCCAGCACAAAACACTTCTGGCGGCTCTGAAGCTTGCAGAGTTTCAATACATGCAGGATCAGACCGGCGAAACGCCGGTTCTTTTGCTGGATGATGTCTTCAGCGAGCTTGATGACGAGCGTTCGCGGCGGCTTCTCGAAGCGGTTTCTTCGCTGGGGCAGACGGTAATTACGGCAACAAGTGACAGTGTTTTTTACGGCAACATCGAGTGGAATGATTCGAACAAGAAACTCTATGTCGAAAACGGCGCGCTCCAATCGTGAAAAGAAATTCCCCGTGCGCGTTGATGCCGCGCTCGGCCAGCTTGTTCACGGACTGGGAATCGAAAAAACCCTCACCCAGTTCAATGCCGTCACCTCATGGCCGGAGATTGTGGGTGAACAAATAGCACGCGTGACGGAAGCACGACGAATGGACAACGGGGTTCTTTTTGTCAGCGTGGCGACAGCACCCTGGCGAGCCGAACTCACCATGCGCCGGCTTGAGATTGCCGAGAAAATTAACGCGGCACTCGGCAAGAAGGTCGTGCGTGAAATCAGATTTCGATAACATATTCTCAATCCAAGGATTCAATGGCTAAGGCGATCGAAGAAGCACCGGAAACAAAAACAAAGCAGAACGGCTCCAACGGCAAGGGATATACCGCCGAGGACATCACCGTTCTCAAGGGGCTGGAAGCGGTCCGGCGCCGCCCGGCAATGTACATCGGCGATGTCAGCACACGCGGATTACACCATCTTGTGTATGAAGTTGTTGATAACTCCATTGATGAGGCGCTCGCCGGTTACGCAAAACATATTCAGGTCTTCATCAACAAGGACGGGTCGATCACGGTCACCGATGACGGCCGGGGTATCCCCACCGACATCCACAAAGAAGAAAAACGTTCGGCGCTTGAAGTTGTCATGACGGTGCTTCATGCCGGCGGAAAGTTCGACAAGAACACCTACAAGGTCTCCGGCGGCCTCCACGGCGTCGGTGTTTCCGTGGTGAATGCGCTCAGCGAGTGGCTTGAAGTG
>CAZJYO010000154.1:6716-6990 GCA_964550275.1 uncultured Chitinophagales bacterium | reverse complement strand
GGCGAATCCACCACACGGCATAGGAAATAAACTTGAACCCGAGCGTCTCATCGAAACGCTTCGCGGATTTGATCCAGCCGAGGTTCCCCTCGTTGATCAGGTCGCCGAGGGACAAGCCCTGGTTCTGATATTGTTTTGCAACGCTCACCACAAACCGGAGATTCGCCTTCGTCAGTTTCTCCAGCGCTCGCTGGTCGCCCTTCTTGATGCGCTGGGCAAGCTCGATTTCCTCTTCCGGCTTCAGCAAATCAACTTTGCCGATCTCCTGAAGATA
>CAZJYO010000154.1:0-6706 GCA_964550275.1 uncultured Chitinophagales bacterium | reverse complement strand
CTTGTCCAGCGACTGGCTTTCGCGGTTCGTGTATTGCTTGGTGATCTTTACCATTCATCAACCTCTCATTACGCTTTCTTGTTCAAATCAATTCTGTCCACAATGCCGATGATGCTCGCATCAACGGGCGCCATCTCCACGGGAAGCGGGATCACTGCTTCACGCGCCGTGATGTACATAACTGTTTCGCCGGGTCCTGCACCAACCGTGTCCACCGCGGCAATCGGGTCTCCCGCGTTCTCACGCTTTCCATTCAACGGTTGGATGAACTGCAACTTGAATCCCCTCAAGTTTTCATCCTTGCGCGTTGCCCACACCGTGCCGATGACTTTCGCAAAGAACATGTCAGTCGGCCACATCCAGTTTATCCACCACTGCCATGATCACCGCATCCACGGGTTTGTTTTTCGTGAACTGTGTTTGCCGCGCCGAACTGCCGCTGCACACAAGCACAATGTCGCCGACGCCTGCCTGCACGGTATCCACCGCAACAACGAATGTATCCTTCACCGCGTAATCAACGCCTACGTGCTTGACGATCTGGAACTTCATGCCGACAAGTTCTTCGTCTTTGCGCGTCGCCCACACCGTTCCGACAACTTTTCCGAGAATCATAGCGTTACTCTTTCGATTTTCCCCGCGCCGCCAGAAGAATTTCTTCTCCCGTTTCGTAACGGCGAACGAGTTGTGTTGAAACACATTGCACACCGGCGATACCTTTGAACATTTGCTTGCGGTCCGTGAGAAGCGGCAACCTGCTCTCGATACACAATCCGCCTATCAGAACTGCAAGCCGGTTCTTTGTGCGGTGCGAACCCATCAGCGAACCATAGAGCGCGGCATTCTTTGCATTCAATCCTAAGACCTTCATGGCCGCCATTGAATCCTCCACCGCCCGCTTTTCTTTTTCCGTTCGCGCAAGCGAAAACAACTCTATTGCCTGAAACACCGTCGTGTAGCAAAAGAACTTCCCCATCGCTTCCCTGAGCACCGAAGGTTGTTGAACTCCGCTCAAGTGGCTCCCAAGAACGTCGGAATCAACGACAATCTTAGGAATGGAAACCCTGCTCACGTTTGAAGCGCTTTCGCACGGTGACGAAAACCCGCATCGCTTTTCATCGCGCCTTCACTCAGAAGAAACTTGACGACTTGTTCGCGCGTCTCAAGCTGTGCCATGCACAGATGATCAATTTCTTCTTCAGTCACCCCCTGTGCTCTCAATCCTGCGTTCACAGTCAACGGACTGAGACGCACATGAATTTTTCTCGCACCGGATTCGGCTAATGCTTTACGAAGTGCATCCGGAACAGCAATCTTTCCCTCTGCATCCAGAACACCCGTAAAGTCCGAAACGTTCTGCTTTTCCATTACACGACCTCTGCAAGGAAGCTTGCCCCGGAAAGCGTGTTTTTTAGACCAAAACATTCCACAACAGTCTTACCCAGATCGGCAAACGTACTCCGCACGCCGATGTTCTTACCCGACTTTCGCGACGGTGTCAAACACAAAAGCGGGACATACTCCCGCGAATGATCGGTGCTCGGCGTTACCGGGTCGTTGCCATGATCAGCCGTGATGCACAGGAGATCATTCGGTTTCAATGTGCCGAGAATATCGGGAACAGCTTTGTCGAACTCCTCCAACGCGCCGGCAAACCCCTGCGGATCGTTTCTGTGTCCGAACAACTGATCGAAGTCCACAAGGTTGGTGAACACCAAACCTGTTTCCATTGACCGTGCTGCGCGCACAGTGTGTTCAATACCTTCAGCGTTCGATTTCGTGTGAATCTTTTTCGTCAATCCTCTCCCGGCAAACAAATCATCAACCTTCCCAATGCCCACGGTCTCAATACCGGCATTCGTTAACACATCCAGCATGGTTGTATCGGGTGGTTGCAAAGAAAAATCACGACGGTTGGACGTGCGAACAAAGTTTCCTTCCATGCCTTTGAACGGCCGGGCAATAACACGTCCGACCGCGTTGGGTCCGATACACACATAATCACGGGTTTGCTGGCAGATTTCATACAGCCGGTCAAGGGGGATGACTTCTTCGTGAGCCGCAATTTGAAACACAGAATCCGCCGAAGTGTACACGATGGGAAATCCCGTCTTTACATGTTCAGCGCCAAGCTGTTGGATAATAACCGTGCCGGAAGCCGTGGTATTCCCGAGAAATCCTTTGCATCCTGTTTGCCGGAGGAAAAGGTCAAGAAGCGCCGGAGGAAAGCCCTGCGGGAATGTTGGAAAATCTTCGCGCAGAATAATGCCGCTCAATTCCCAATGACCGGTGGTGCTGTCTTTACCGCGCGAAACCTCGATCATTTTTCCAAAGCTTGCCGATGGAGAAGGTACGGAGGAAATTCCCTTGATGGGATGAATATTGCCGAGTCCTAATGCCTGCAGATGCGGCAGGCGTAATCCGTTCACTGCGGTTGCCGTATTTGCCAGCGTGTTGCTCCCTTCATCACCGTATGTTTTCGCGTCCGGAAGTTCGCCGATCCCCACTCCGTCCAGTATGATGACAACAACTTTACTCAGGATCCAAACTCCACCTTATGATACGAAAGAGGAATCCCGCATGAGATTCCTCTTCACATACATCCAACAAGAACCCGTGCCCCTTTTCATACGAAAATCCAGGGCCAAGGTTTACTTAGGCGTAGACTTCTTTCTCGTTACACTTGCAGACCTGAACTCTGCGTTCGTTGAACTTCCAGCTTGGCGACACTCTGGAACGTTCCGAAGACACCATCAGGATCGGCTGAAAGATGCTCCCGCATACGGGACACTTCGAACCTTTGATCGCCGCGGCCTTCGTTGCCTTGTCCGCAAATGATTGTTGCTTTGCCATACTTCACTGTTTCCTTTCTGACTCTTGTTGCTCAATACATGCGGACCAAATTGCCGCCATCTTCCATTGCTTTATGTAACACTTGTGTTGTTCCCGCCACCAGTTGATCTTTGCTCATGCCATCCAGCAAACCGCTGACACCAACGCTCACGGTAACCGAGATGCTCCGGTTATCTAACGGGATGATGTGGCTCGCGATCTGTTTCCTCACTTTTTCCGCCCAGAGATAACCGTCGCTTGCAGCCGTGTTGCACAACAACACGCCAACCTGATCTTCCTCCAGCCGGCCGATGGCATCATACAGCCGTGTATTTGCGCGTACTACTTTGACGATGTGCGCGAGGATTGTGTCGCACCCTTCGCGACCGTAGCGTCGTGTTTGCTCCTGTGCGTCGTCAATCGCAAGCGAAACATACGCGAGGTCTGTTGCGCAATCCTCCGCCCGACTGACTTCCTCCTCGATCTTCTTCGTGAAGAATTTCTTCGTCAACGCTCCCGTGAGTTGATCCACCGGGACGAAATCCTTGATGGTGTCATTCAGATACAACACTTCAAGAAGCGACGAGGCGTATTCGAGAAGCCGGTACATCGTTTCCACTTCAACGCCGGCAAAATTTCCCGTTGATGTGCTTTCCAGTGTCAGCGCGCCGTAACAACGGTTCACGGAGCTGACGGGAATGCACAGGAACGAACCTTTGCGCTCCATCGGTTCGCCGACAAAAAACCTTGATGTTGAAGAGGCACTCAGATCGTCAATGGACTCCAACTTGTTTCCCAACACCACGCGACCCACAATGCTTCCGTCAATGTCCACACGCTGTGCGCGGTGAACGTACGGAGAGGCCGTTTTTGTAACGACGTTTTGAACCGCCCAACAACGCTGATCGTCCGAATACATTGTCAGCGTCAGTGCATCCCAGTTCACCAGGCGTCCTGCTTCTTCTGCAACCGAACCAAGAACCGCGGCTTCAGTCGGATTCGACTTCACCCGGTCCGCCATTCTCCTGATCGACGCGAGCAACTCGGAGTCAAGAAGCAGATCGTACTTCTCGGTGTAGCTTTTAATCAACGCCGAAACGAGCTTCGTGAAATTGCCCAGCAGTCCGAATGTCTCGGGACCGAATGCATCTTCCGCTTTGCTGTCGGCAACGATAACGCCAACCGGGGAGCCGTCTTTCGCGCCGTTAAAATAATACACCGGCACGCAGACCATCGACTTGATGTACTCCGGCGACTGATAATACAACACAACTTCCTTTTCAGATACCGGATTGATGCGGCCAAGGATGAAGGGCTTCCCCGTCATCGCGACTTGGCTTACCATATCTTCGGCGAAAGGAATTCTCTTTTCGCCGATAAAGTTCTGGCTATCGGTGACTTTTCCTTCGAGGACGAGTTGCTTTCTGTCCTTGTTTCCCCAAAAGAACACCACCGAATGCGCGAACAAAACTTCTTTCAATGCGCAGAGAACCTTGTTCAGCAGAAAGTTGAACTCACTGCGCGGTTCCGCGTCGTTGGGGAGTTCATTTGAATCAAGATCAAAAAAATCGGAAACCGAAAACTCTTTCGGTTTTTCTTCACGCGGCACGGGCGCCGGTTGTGCCGTCTTTGTCGATGGCACAACAACCGCCTCTTCTTGGATCTCCTTCACCACATAGCTCCCACCAGATGATTGGAAATCATCAAAGAGCAGTTTTTTCATATTCCCTTCGGGGGATTGTGAATACAATTCCTCTTGTGTTCTCCTCCTGCGCCCCAGCGTGTTGATCTGCCACCCTTTCCTGCGGACAACAAAGTAGCCGATAACACCAACGAAGATCATCCCACTGACGATTCGCCCCACCGGCGAACCAAGGAAAAAACCAACGACAAGTGTAAGAAGTGCCGCCAAGGCGATAATCCCATCCGTTGAAACTATTTTTTTCCGGACAGAATCGATTATCTCTTTGACGCTGCTATTGGTCATTTTCCATCTTCAGCTGTGAACGCGGGCTGGAAAACGTTCAAAGCTAAAGAAATACGGCTGGAAAGTCAAGAAAATGATGAAATTACGGTCAGACAATTCTGTGAATCGATTGGGTTGAGCCCTGATCGGCTATTGCGGTCGATTGGTTTGGTAAGGGGAGAGCTACCTGTACAGCAGGTACTTTGCGGAAGATGATCGGAAGCGTTTTATGCCATCTTGCCAGGCATTTGCCAGCGAATCAATGGGCTCAGCATTGAGGAGTTTTGGGAGAATGGTGGCATTTCCCATGAGGCGTGCAAATCCGGGAGCATTGAACTTGGTCTCCTCCGGCCACAGGGCATGAAGTTGTTGAAGAATTGAAAGGCCCGAAGCAACCGGGGGGCTGTTTTCATGCTCCGGTTCGATGATCACACCATTGCAACTCGTCCCGGAAAACTTTGATAACGACGGAGTGAACTGCGTTGGACTACTTCGGATCCCGACCTTCATGAGAGCTTGCGATAGTGTAGCACCATCGATAAACGGAGCACCGATAGTCTCAAATGGTCTGGGCGTTCCCCTTCCCTCTGAGAGGTTCGTCGCTTCGATGAAGCACGTCGAAGGATAAATCATTGCTGTATGAAACGTCGGAATGTTTGGTGAAGGAGGAACCCAATCCAGTCCGGTTTTCTCCCATGTCATCGAACGGTTCCAGTTCTCCATGGGAATAACCGTCAGTGCTACTTGCCTGCCATCGCCCAGCCATCCTTCTCCGTTGATCATGCGCGCAAGTTCCCCGGATGTCAATCCGTACACCACAGGAAGAGGAAGCATCCCGAGGAATGATTTGAGCGAATCCTCCATGATTGGTCCATCAACAACTTCACCGCCAAGCGGATTCGGCCGGTCAAGCACAACAAAAGGAATGCCCTTTTCTGTAGCTGCCTCCATTGCCAACGTCATTGTGCTGATGTAGGTGTAAAATCTCGCGCCAACATCCTGGATGTGATACACAAGCACATCGATGTTGCCAAGCATGTCCTGTGTGGGCTTTTTGTGTTTGCCATGCAGTGAGATGACCGGGATTCCTGTTTTCATGTCGACGCTGTCATTGACGTACTCGCCGGCCTGCGCAAAACCACGCACACCGTGTTCGGGGCCGAACAAGGTTACAACATTGATCCCGGATTGCACCAAGGAATCAACGAGCATCACGCCGTTCGAATGCCTTCCCGTTTGGTTCGTAATCAGTCCGACCCTTTTTCCTTTGAGCAGATGAAGAGAATCGCGCATGAGAATATCCGCGCCCAAGAGGAGTCGCTGTGATGCAGGCTGGGAAGAACATGAGGCGGGAAGAATACAGCAGAGAAAAACAACAAAGAAGAACAGCCTTCGATGCATGATCAGAGATTGATTTTGGTTTTCACCAAATACCAGGCGGCTACGGTCATGCCGTCCCAGATGGTTCCGTTCCTGATGCGCTCATCAACCTCTTCACCCGTGAGGGAAACAATTTCAAATTCCTCGGTCTCGTCCGGCGCGGCATCAACCTGATAAAGTTCACGCGCGATGTACACGTGGCACATTTCATCCGTCACGCCGTTGTATGGATTGAACTCGCCGGCCATAAACCAGCGGTTGGAAGAATGGCCAGTTTCCTCTGCCAATTCATGCCACGCAGTTTCGTCATAGGTTGAACCATCTTTAACACTGCCGCAGGGAAACTCCAGGCTTTCCCGACTGGCCAGATACCGGTATTGGTTCACCATCAACACGCGGCCTTCCTTGGTCACGGGAATGACCATGGAAGAACCGTTCGTGTGGACGTAATTGTACTCGCCTTTCTTTCCTGAAGGAAGCTCGTATTCATCCCGGCGATACGTCCACCAGGGATTCTTGACAACGGTT
>CAZJYO010000153.1:0-7038 GCA_964550275.1 uncultured Chitinophagales bacterium | reverse complement strand
CCCAATATAGATCGCATTGCCAAAGAAGGCGCGCTGTTCACGGATTGGTATGGCCAGCAAAGTTGTACCGCCGGCCGCGCTTGCTTTATCACGGGCCAGGTTGGTTTTCGTACCGGCATGTTGAAGGTTGGCCTTCCCGGCGCGAAAGAGGGTCTGAAGGCGCGTGACGTGACGATTGCAGAACTGCTGAAAGCGCAGGGCTACAAGACCGGACAGTTCGGCAAGAACCATCTCGGTGACCTTGATGAACATCTTCCCACTGCCCACGGGTTCGACGAATTCTATGGGTCGTTGTACCATTTGAATGCGGAGGATGAGCCCGAGCATCCGGATTATTTCAAAGATCCGGCGATGAAAAAGAAATATGGAACGCGCGGCGTTATCCACAGTTGGGCTAACGCTGATGGTTCACAACGAATAGAGAGTACCGGGCCGCTCACGAAAAAGCGCATGGAAACCGTGGATGCCGAGTTTACGAAGGAAGCCCTCCGTTTCATGGAGGAATCAAAGAAGGAAAACAAGCCCTTTTTCCTTTGGTGGAACTCCACGCGCATGCACATCTGGACGCGCTTGAAAGCGGAATCCGTGGGTAAAACCGGACTCGGCGTGTATCCGGACGGCATGGTTGAACACGATGCGATGGTTGGCGAAGTGCTCAACAAGCTCAAGGAGTTGGGGCTTGAAGAAAATACCATCGTGATGTATTCGACTGACAATGGCGCGGAGAAATTCACATGGCCGGATGGCGGACAATCCCCGTTCCGGGGCGAGAAGAACACTAATTGGGAAGGTGGTTATCGCGTTCCCTGCGCTATTCGCTGGCCCGGAGTAATCAAGCCGGGGACAATCCTGAACGACATCTTCGCACATGAGGATATGTTGCCGACACTGGTTGCCGCGGCAGGAGATGCCGGTGTGAAGGAAAAGCTCTTGAAGGGCATGAGTGTGGGCGGCAAGAATTTCAAGGTACATCTGGATGGCTACAACATCACCGATGCACTTGCCGGAACATCACCAAGTCCGCGCAAGGAGTTCTTCTACTTCAATGACGACGGGTCGCTCGTCGCCTTGCGGTATAACCAATACAAGATCGTATTTGCTGAACAACGGGCACACGGGTTTGAAGTGTGGCAGGAACCGTTCGTTTCACTGCGCGTCCCGAAGTTGTTCAACCTGCGCTCCGATCCCTTCGAGACCGCCGATCACGAGGGCATGGACTATGAACGCTGGCGCGTTGAACACTTGTTCCTGTTGGTTCCGGCACAAGAGTACGTGGGGAAGTTCCTTGCAACGTTCAAAGAATTCCCGCCAAGCCAGAAGCCGGGAAGCTTCTCGATTGACGGAGTGTTGGAAACGCTTCAGCAGGGTGGTTCAAACTAACGTCAGGGTATTTCAAGAATGCAACACACTCGCGGCATGGATGCTCATGGCCGCGAGTTGCTGTTTTTGGTATTTCTTCCGAGGCCGCAACATGGAGCGTGAGTTGTTCTATGAGACTTTCTTTCAATCCGTTTTTGCCTGTGTTGCTGTCGCTAGGCACCATGTGTTGGGCTTGCAATCAGAAGCCCGAAGCGGCTCCCCCCTTGCACGCGGTCTCAACACAAGACCCTTTGCCTTCATGGAATGATACGCCGCCCAAGAACGCCATCCTGGCATTCGTTGAGAGGGTGACAACGGAGAGTTCTCCGGATTTTGTCCCGGTTGCCGAGCGCATCGCGACGTTCGACAACGACGGCACGCTCTGGGCTGAACAACCGGTGTATTTTCAAGTGCAGTTTGCTTTTGACCGGGTGAGAGCTGTATCTCCACAGCATCCCGAGTGGAAAACACAAGAGCCATTCAAGCATTTTCTTGCCGGGGACATGAAGGCATTGCTGGCCGGAGGTGAGAAGGCGTTGTTGAAGG
Source organism: uncultured Chitinophagales bacterium (assembly GCA_964550275.1). Classification (GTDB taxonomy): domain Bacteria; phylum Bacteroidota; class Ignavibacteria; order UBA10030; family UBA6906; genus CAZJYO01. The sequence continues at coordinate 5,133 of CAZJYO010000153.1, read as the reverse complement.
TTGTGATGGCGGCGCACTCCGGTATGACAACGGACGAGTTTGAAAAAGTCGTCGTTGATTGGTTTGCAACAGCAAGGCATGCAACAACGGGTCAACCCTACGACCGCATGGTGTATCAACCGATGTTGGAAGTCCTCTCGTATTTGAGAGCAAACGGGTTCAAAACATTTATCGTGTCCGGGGGCGGCGTGGAATTCGTGCGTGTATTTGCTGAGAGAGTCTATGGTATTCCGCCTGAACAGGTCGTCGGGAGCCAGGGAAAACTGAAGTTTGAAATGCGCAGCGGCGAGCCGGTTCTCACCAAACTTCCCGAAGTGCAATTTATTGATGACAAGGAGGGCAAACCCGCCGGTATTCACACATTCATCGGTCGACGCCCTCTCATGGCGTTTGGTAATTCCGACGGTGACCTTCAGATGCTTCAATGGACATCCACGGGCACAGGCGCGCGATTCGGCTTGATTGTTCATCACACAGACTCCGTGCGCGAATGGTCATACGATCGCACTTCACATATCGGCAAGCTGGACAAGGCATGGGACGAAGCGAATGCAAAGGGGTGGACAATTGTCAGCATGAAGGATGACTGGAAGAAAGTGTTTTCGTTTGAATGAAATCTTCCGGTGAAAATGGCTCCGCCTCGGGCGGAGTTTCAAAAACCGTGCTGTTCATTGGATTCGCAGTCGTGGTTGCTGTTTCGGCACTCATTTGGTTAACGGAGCCGGAAAAAGAAAGAACGGCTATAACCGGAGAACAGTCCAAGGAAGTTTCATCAACCGCATTCCTTCCGACAGTTGAAAATGAGACGCCACCTTCCGGCATGGCTCCGGAGGGCATGGTCTGGATTCCGGGCGGGGAGTTTTCAATGGGAAGTAGTGTTGAAAGCGAAGCCATGTGCGGCTTACCGGGCGTTACGCGTGATGCGCAACCGGTGCATCGCGTTTATGTTGATGGTTTCTGGATGGACAAGACGGAAGTCACCAACGAACAGTTTGCGAAGTTCGTCAGGGCCACAGGGTACGTGACGATTGCCGAACGAACGCCGACACAGGAGGAGTTTCCCACAGCACCGCCGGAGAATCTCGTGGCGGGCTCGACAGTGTTTACGCCTACTGCGCAGCCGGTTCCACTTGATGATTATTTCCAATGGTGGCGTTACGAAAAGGGTGCGAACTGGCGTCACCCCGAAGGTTCCGGCACAAATGTGAAGGGGCGTGAACAATATCCGGTGGTTCACATCGCCTATGAAGACGCGGCGGCGTACGCGCGCTGGGCCGGGAAGCGCCTTCCGACGGAGGCCGAATGGGAGTTTGCCGCGCGGGGTGGAATGAGCGGTAAACTGTATGCCTGGGGGAACGAGCTCATGCCTGGGAAGAAATGGATGGCCAACATTTACGAAGGACGATTTCCGATGAAGGACGCTGGCGAAGACGGTTTCATCGGTATCGCGCCGGTCGGGAGTTTTCCCGCGAATGGTTACGGACTCTTCGACATGGCCGGCAATGTTTGGGAGTGGTGCAGTGATTGGTACCGTCCGGATTACTACACCCAACTTGCGATGTCCGGAGGGGTTGCGCGCAATCCGCACGGGCCCTCGGAGTCATTTGACCCCGCTGAACCATCCGAGCGGAAACGGGTTCACCGGGGCGGCTCGTTTCTTTGTACCGACCAATACTGCACTCGCTACATGGTGGGAACACGCGGCAAGGGAGAAATCAGCACGGGAAGCAATCACCTCGGTTTTCGATGTGTGGTTCCATCGACGTTTTCCAACTAAATGACCTCTTTCTTGCAATGTCGCATCAAGATCCGAACTCTCCGTATTTACGAGTGAGGGCTTGTGCGGATGTTCTTATCTCATGCAAGGTACATCGAGCGCTTGCAGATGAAGAAGTAAATCTCTTTTTTGTGGTGTCATCTCCGGCCTTACGGGCTCCGGTAATTCCGGCAAAAGCCGGAAAACAGTCTAAGACTTTTTTAATCGAATCAAACTCATCACACAAAACACATCAGGAGGTATCATGCGTTTACAGGTTCTCTGGTTTGCAATCGCGATTGTTGTTGCCGCGATGCTGTCAGGTTGCGCGTCCACAAGTTTTGTCACTTCGTGGAAAGCGCCTGACGCCGCACCCCTTGCTTTCAAGGGCAAGAAAGTGGCGGCAGTTGTCATGACGGAAAATCAAACATCACGGCGCGCGGGTGAAGATGCGCTTGTCCGGGAAATCAACGCCCGTGGCGCTCAAGGGATCGCGATGTACACGATATTGGCAGATGTCGGCAAGGAGCATGAAGCGGCAGCAAAAGCTGCTCTGGAGCGCGCCGGTGTTGCTGGAGTTGTCGTCATGCGTCCGGTTTCAGTGGACAAGGAAGTAATTCCCACAACAGTTACGTACACTGGCGGGTACTACGGCGGTTATTGGGGTGGATATTACGGCTACGGATGGGGTGCACCATATGGAGGTGCAGTGGTAAGCGGCGGCGGAACGAACACCATCGTATCTATCGAAACCCTTGTGTACTCCCTTGAGCAGAACAAACTCGTCTGGGCGGGCCAGAGTGAAACCACGAATCCCGACGGTATTGATCAAATGGTTTCCGAAATCTCCGATGCAGTGGTCACTGAACTCCAGAACCAGGGTTTGGTGGGAACAGCACAACAGCCGTAAGAGTTTTCGTAGCCGCAACCACTGCAAGGCCATCCCGCCAAGGTGCTTTTCGGCAGGGATGGCCTTGAAATTATTTACTCAATACTTATAACGGTGCACGCATGAAACTTCTTCCGACTTCGCTCTTTCTTCTTTGTCTTATTGTTATCAGTTCCGCCTCGTTTGCAAACGAGCTGACGGTTGGTTCAATCGTCCACAATGATTCCACAGTCATGGCTGACTCCATCCACAGTGCGGTTCCAGCACAATCAACACCCGGCAAGCGGCCGTATATCGGTGCGAATGTCAGCTTCCGATTCTGGAATGACCTGTTCTCCGTCGGGCTCTACCCGTTGATCGGTTTTCCCATTACAAACGAGTTTTCGGCCGGCCTTAAGGCGGGCTTCGCCGTCACAAATGACAGTCGTGTTGAGCCAACCCTCAAAACGAATCACTACGGTGGAGGCGGTTTTGTGCGCTACAAGTTGATCCCCGAGCTGTATGTGCATGGTGAGTTTGCGTCGTACAGCCTCGAACGCGCATCAAACTACACCTACTATGGATATACAGTGGAGCGCAATTGGGTTCCTTTCCTGTTTCTTGGTGCGGGGTACGCCCAGAAAATCGGAGGGGACAATACATTCACACTGGAAGTATTGTTTGATGCAATACAGGATGATAAATCACCGTTTGAGGGCGGAGATCCATTCATCAGTCTGGGCTTTGTGGCTGGCTTCTAACACACTCTTATGATTCGAAGGAATCTGATTATCGCAAGCTGGACGTTCGTTGGCGCTTGCATTGTCGTTACGGGTATTCTCGCAGGATGTGCCAGCACGCACGTGGACTCGCCCTTTCAACGCCAGCTTGATTCTTTGGGCGTCACGTCAAACGCTTTGCGCGCGAAGAATATTGACCGCGCTGTCCGTATCGGCCTGCTCATCGAAGTGGCTTGCGACAGTATCCTTGACCTTTCGGATGATCATGAGGTTGAGCAGAACGCGCGTCAATGGAGATCATACGCCATTCCGGGAATCAGACACGCGCTGTCATTCAGCGATCCTGCAACTGCAACGCTCGATGGTTGGGCGTTTGCGATTCAACAAAAGAAGTACCTGACAACGGGAGAGGGGCGCCTGATGTTCGGGCCTCAACAAGGGATTGCTATCCGCGCCGCGGCGATCATCGAAGAACTTTTTGCTGCCGGGCATCCATTCGAGGATGGAGGTGAAGCATTCCGGGTGAGAATACAGGATTGGGCTGACTCTCATTTGATAAAAAATGACTTCTTTGAACGGGAGTCATTGATTCCATCGCTCAAGGCCCTCAACATTAACCAAGGCGAGTCGGTTGGCAGTTCTGTGGGGGAAATCGCGAATGATTTGCGTGATGTCTCAAACCGGCTGAGTTTGTACACAGCACAACTGCCGCGGGAAATACGGTGGCAGGGGGAATATCTTCTCGAAGAATTGCAAGTGGAGAACCGTCTTGACAGTCTCAACGCCCTTGTGTCCGGCATGGTTGAGGCGGTGGATCAGCTTACGAAGACCATGAACGACGGTGAACTCATTGTGGATGTGCATGGGCTTCGTGAACTCCGCGAGGATATTCTGTTGCTGAAACAACAGATCAGCACGGAGCGCGAGTTGTTGATGGCTGATGTGAACCGTCAACGTGTTGAAACAATGCGTGAAGCGGAGCGGATGACGCGAGAGCTCATGAAGGAATTCAGGACGCCTGCGAAAGATCTGATTGACTATGTTTTGTTCCGCATGATGATCGCGGCGCTGATTGTTCTTGCCATTGTTCTCGCACTGATGTTTTGGCTGCGACGCAGGACAATCACCTGACTATTTTTTGGGAACGACAAACGTCGCCCCGATGACATCCAGGGCTATCCGCTTCGTTCCTTCTCCAAGTCCCTTTCTCAATCGTTCAATCGGTTCCATCACAGGTTCCTCACCGGGCAACGTCCCCCAATGAATCGGGAGGATGAATTCGGACTTCATTTCATTGGCCATGGCGAGCGCTTCTTCGGGTGTGCAGTGGTTATCATGGTGGGGAATGTACCCCCCGATCGGAAGAATGGCGAGTGTGACCGGAATATCGCGTGCAGCAAGCGACGCGAACGCATTTGTGTAGGCCGTGTCTCCGCAGAACAGGATGGCAACCCCGCGCCCCGAAATCAGGTACGCGTTCGAGTAAAGGCCTTCCGTTTCGTCACTTGAAGAATCCCGATCCCAGGGATAGCGCGCCCCTTTGTGGTTCACCGGCAATGCTTCAATGGTGAGATCTCCTGCGGTGTTCTTTCCACCCCATTTCATTTCCTCAACGTGCTTGAAGCTTATCCCGCCGAGTACCTTCGATGTGTTTGTCGGCAAAAGAATCCGCGTGGAGGATGTGAGCTGTTTCAGCGTTTCCGTATCGCAATGATCCATGTGCGCGTGCGAAATGAGAATCAGATCAATGGGAGGAAGCTCGCTGATGG
>CAZJYO010000152.1:2238-7078 GCA_964550275.1 uncultured Chitinophagales bacterium | reverse complement strand
TCCAAGACTTCTTGCATTCCGCGGATCGTGGACAAAACGCGTGAACCCGTTGGACTCCTTGTCGAAGCGGCCCAATCCTCCACGTGTTCCAATCCAAGGAATGCCTTCACTGTCAACGAACACCGAAGTAATGTTGTTGTCATTCAAACTTCGCTTGTTTGAAGGGTCATGCGAAAAACTTGTGAAGGGATTGAGCGACGGATGAAAGAAGCTGAGCCCGTCGGTGTTGGTTCCGACCCAGATGACGCCTGCCTGATCCTCGTAAATCGAAAGGACGTAGTCGTCATTGAGACTCGAAGGGTTTGCCGCATCATGTTTGTAGCTGAAGAATTTCCCCGTTGCGCGATCGAAACGATTCAGCCCGCCGCGCACTGTACCGACCCACAGTACGCCGTTCCGGTCCTCGTGGATGGGCCATACCCAATTATCGCTGAGTGATGAACTATTCCTGTCATCATGAGTATAGTGAACAAATCCGTCCTTGACCGGATCGTAACGGTCGAGTCCTTCATAGGTGCCAATCCAAATTGTTCCTGTACGATCTCCATAGACAGAGAACACGCGGTTGTCGATAAGACTTGCGGGATTTGCCGGATCGTGTTTGTAGTTTTTCTTTTCGCCGGTCTTTGCGTTCACCACCGTTACTCCGCCCCCGGTGGATCCCGACCACATGTTGCCCGATCGGTCTTCGAATGTTGAGAACACCGAGCTGGTAACAGCGCCCTTGAGATCAACGCTATCAGCAGGATAGCGCGTGAACGTCTCCGTCAGCCGGTCAAATTTATTGACAACAGAGGGATCATCCGTTCCCACCCAGAGTGCCCCGTCACGGTCCTCATGTATCGACATGACAAAACCACTGTTGAGAGAGCGCGGGTTCTCGGGATCGCGTTTGAACACGGTAAAGGAGTGCCCGTCAAAGCGATTCAGCCCATCCTGCGTGCCAAACCACATGAATCCTTGGCGGTCCTGAAAAATGCAATTCACCCCGCTCTGGGAAAGCCCGTGTTTGATAGAGAGGTGGGAAAATCTGATTGCGTGCTGTGACAGCGCGATCGACGCGTAAAAGAGTCCCGCCGCAACGAGAAGGTATTTGCTGATGGATGTCACTGGAGGAATTGAATGCGGAGTAAGGTACTCACCCGTACTGCTTTATGCAAGTCCGGACCAGCAACAAAAACGGGGCTCACGTCGCCCGAGCCCCGTCGCATTCATTGCTAAGAATAAATGTTACTTGGCAAGAACCATGCGTTCCGTTCTCGTGAAGAGAATGCCTTCCGATCCTCTCGCCGTGAGCCGGTAGAAATACATACCGCTCGAAAGATCAGAGGCATCAAACACCGCTGAATGATATCCTGCTGACATCGTTCCATCAACAAGTTGAGCAACGCGCTGTCCGAGGACGTTGAAGACATCCAGCGAGACGACAGCATCCACGGGAAGCGTGAACGTAACCGTCGTACTCGGGTTAAACGGATTCGGGAAGTTCGTTCCGAGAGAGAATTCTTCAGGTACAGCTTCCTCCGCGACGAGTTCTTCCGAACCGGGAGGAGCTACAGCGTATTCGAGCTTCACCTCATCAAAGAAATACAGATCGCCGAAGGCGTCGTACGGCGCGAGCCAGAATCTCAATCGCGCATCGGTCACCGTTCCTGCGAAACCGCCGGCAACAAAGTTCACGGTGTACGTTGCCCATCCGTTGGTGAGGTTGAACGCTGTCGCAGGCAAACCGTAGGGCGTGTTCGGCGAACCATGCTTGAAAATAGATGCCTGAACATCATGCCCCGTGTTGCTGAACGCCCTGAAACTCAATTTATACGCTTGTCCTGAAGTCAGCGTGATACCATGCTGATAGAACTGTACAACAGTGCCCTGGGCGGTGATCGCGATCTGGGCGGCCTTCGCCCCAACACTTCCCGGACTGACGATGGTGAGCTTGCCGGTACCGTTCGTATTGAAGTACCAACTTGTTGCACCCGACTCAAACCCGCCGTTCGCAATCCAGTTTTGAGGCGCTGGCGGCGTGAACACCGTGATCTTTCCGGAGGTCGTTGGCGTCAACAACCCGGAGGCCGCTTTCACTTCCGCGCTGCCATCGGCACTGGCGGTAAATACTGCGCTCAGGCCGTCGCCGCTTGCAACAAGATTGGCTCCCGTAACGCCACCGGTAATATTCTCCAAAGTCCACGTTGCCGGAACATTCGCTATGAACGCATTCCCGGCGTCGCGCGCGATGGCGTACATGGTAACTGTTGTTCCGGTGGCGATGGTCTGCGCAGGAACAACCGATCCGGTCCCATCCGACGCAGTTTCGACGAGAATCTTTGTTGCAACAGGCGGGCTGCCGCTGACTTTTTCGAGGACAACGTCATCGATATAATAGATGTCGCCATTGGCCGCGTATCCGTTCAGCTTGAACCTGAGCCGCGCATTGCTCGGCGTCGGCGGCGGGAAGTTGATCGCCGTAAAAACCACGCTGTATTCCTGCCAGCTGTTGGTGAGATCAAAGACCTGGCCGTTCAATCCGTAGTTGGTATAGGGTGATGTGTGGCGATGGACAAACACGGAAATATTGTGTCCTGTATTGGAATACGCCTTGAACTTGAGGCGGTACTGGGTGTTATGTTCAAGCGTGATATCCGACTGGTAGAACTGAATGTTGTTGCCGGGATTGCCAATGGTAATCTTCGCGGCTCCGGCGCCTGTTGCCGCCGGTCCGCCGATCGTGTAGGATCCTGTACCAGCAGTGTAAAACACCCACGGCTGTGAACCAAGCTCAAAGCCGGGATTCACAATGAGATTTGCCGGTGGTGGTGGCGCGGGCGGAGCAACGAACACGGCTTGAATCGCGGAGCGTTCAATCGAATCCTTGGTCGCGCTGAACGTAATATCATATGTCCCGGGGACGCTGGTCTCATCGAACGATCCGGTGTACACACCCGCGCCAATATGTGTCAGCACAACCGTATGCACTGTGTCAGGATCTGGCGGTTTGATTTTTGCAACGACCGTCGCATCTGTAATCGGGCCGCCACCCGTTGTGTGAGCATCAGGGTTGACCTGGCCTCCCTCCGAAAGCGTTACACTCATGGCAATTGTTTCGTCGGGCAAATAGGTAATCTTGTTTGTCCCAAATGCCATTGTGATATCAGTGAACGCCGTTATGGAAAGAGAAACGGGTTCACTTTCATCAGGCAGCGTGCGCCCGAAGACGTAGAGTGTCCACAGACCGGGAAGCGGATTGTTAATCTTGAAGAACTGGAATGTCGGTCCGCTGATGAATTCAATGCCGAGCTCCGGATGCTGGGCGACGTACGCGGAATCAATGAGATCTCCACCACCGGGTGGGAGCAAACTCAAAACATAACTACTCGATACGACGTTCGCATCGGCAAATGTACCGCCACGCGGTCCCTGCCACTGCAATCCGGGAAGAATGGAAATGGTCCCGCGATCAACCGGTCCCTGCCATTGCAGACCGGGAAGCGGAACATTGTTAAACGTATCGCTGGGTGCTGTTGTGTAGAACACCTGCTGTTGGCCCGTAAGCTCATTCCAGATCTGGTCGACAATATTACTGATCGTCGTATCCGAGGCGAGATAATACAAACCGCCTGTGGAATCCGCGAGTTTATTACTCAGTCCCTGACCGGAACTTCCCTGGAATCCGAGGGTAAAGAGACGTGTCTGTGCCGCGATAATAGGTCCGAGAACACTTAGTGCTCCGGGTGCGCCACTCTCTTCACCGGCGCTAAAGAGGATCATCGATCTTGCATTTGTCTGCAATGGATTAAGATTCAGTTGTGTTTGCGCTGTCTGCAGTCCGGACCCAAGCGCGCTCGCACCCCCCGCGACCAATCCGTTGATGGCGGCTGTTGCCTGCGCGCGTGTTGCGCTGTCTATAATTGCCGTCAAGGGAAATACAACATTCGACGGAAGTCTTACCACACCAAGCCGGTCGCCAACGCGCAGCTTCTGCACAAGCGCCGCGGCGCTGTTCTTCGAGGCTTCGAACGCGTTGTACGTGTCTGAGAAACCTGTTGATCCGTCGAACACAAGCATCACGTCAACCTTGTGTGCAGGAATATGGCTGTAAATGTACGCGATGCCCGCTGAATCAGGAGAGTCAAGCGTGCGTTTCGAGGTTTCACCGCGCGCAATCAAGCCATACATGGAGACGTTTTGGTTTCCATTCGCCATCGCTGGTACGTAGCCCGGATCACCCGGATTGTAGATGTCACCCAACCCGCCAAAGTGACCCGCCTCGTGCGTTGAAGTATTCATGATATCCATCGCGGTCGGCACGGTGCCTGTTTCATCCCACGGAAAATTCTCGGCATTGAAAGCGATATCCGCGTCGGTGATTTCGCCGGTCAAGGTGTTATACCGGATACGTGTCACGGCAATCGTATTGGAGTCCGTCCCGGTTAACCCGTCCCATCCGGAAACAACCCACACATTGTTGTTGACGCCGTCGGGATCCCCGCCCCACACGGTGACGTCTGTGGTGCCGCCATGCGTGTACACCACTTGAGGAAGGTTATTCCATGCAGCAAATCCATCAACAATGGATTGCCTGAATCCGGTCGGGACGTTATTGCTCACTTTGAACAATGCATTTCCATCTGTCCAGTGAAGGGGAATGCCGGAGAGCGTAGTGTTCACCACGAAGTGATCACCGAAGATTTTCACCTTGGCACTGACAATCACTGATCCTGAAAACTCGGAGGTGTTGTTGTTCGGGTCTGTGGCTGTCGCGGATACAAATTGACCCTGGGCCAACTGACCGGGAACATCGACATAGAACGTGCCGAGTCCGTTACTGTCGGTTTGAATGGAA
>CAZJYO010000152.1:0-2228 GCA_964550275.1 uncultured Chitinophagales bacterium | reverse complement strand
CGAGGAATGTTTGTCCTTCACCAAAACCCGACGGGTCTGCAGTCTCATTGCGGAAAAGTTCAACCCGGTAGGTTGTAAGAGGAGCACTCACAAGGAATCCCGCAATACCCTGGAGGTCAAACGCTGCAAAAGCAACAACGGGATACGGCTGGAAGTTGTTGGGACTGAATCCGCTACCGAAAGCAGCCGTTTCGCCAACGAGGTTAATACCAAGTTGGCCATTCGAGAAAATCGAATTGCCAAGAATGCCATTGCCGACACCCGCTTCAACCCGCACGCCATCTCCCCCGTTGAACGCTATCGTATTTGCCGAACCTTCGCTCGTTCCGCCGATGGAGTTGCCGTCAGGCGGAAGAGTTACCGAAACGATTCGAACACCATCAAGTTGATTTGCGATGGCTGATGTGCCCGTCGCGTTCGTTCCGATATGATTTCCCGACACGATATTCAAACTTGAAGAAAGGACAACCCCGCTTGCCCCATTTCCGGAGATGAGATTTCCCGCCATGGTGTTGGATTCGCCCGGCAACGCCGCATTGACCTGCCGGAGTCTGTGGCCATCGCCGCATGGTCCGATCTGATCTCCGTGTCCGAGGTGACTGGCCAGCGCGCTCGAATCAATGCAAATTGTGCTGCCTTCATGACAGACATAGAGTTTGTGACCCGTACACGTGTCAGCATCCATCACCACAACCACAACACCATTACCGCCGTTCGCCAGCGCGAGCGTACCGGCCGCATTCGTTCCGATGTAGTTGCCCCTAATGTTGCTGAACGAACCTCCAAAAACTTCAATGCCATTGTCTGCGTTACCGGAGATAAGATTACGCGCACCAGGGGCCGCTCCTCCGATCCGGTTGTTATCAACGTTGTTCCCGGCGTGTGTTATCTCAACGCCGTCGTTCCCGTTTCCAAGATCAACCGCTCCCGTCGGATCTGTTCCAATGAAATTTCCTTCCACAACATTGCTTGCGCTCTCCAACACTATCCCCGAGCCGGTGAACCTGTTGACCACGAGCCCGCGGAGAGTCGTCCCGCCGCCGGTAACAACCAGACCATCAACGATGGTACTTCCTCCGTTGATTTCAATCAGAAGAACGGCATTGTTTCCCACAGCAAGCGCATTCGGAACTGCATTCGGTTGAGAATATCCATCAATAACCACGGGGTTTGTAATAGTGGGGAGTTGAGAGTTCAGCGTGAACGTCTTTACGCCGGCGCCGGGAATAGCAAACCGGATCGTATCGACCGTGGCTCCAGCGTTCGCATCCAAAATCGCCTGTCGCAATGTAGTTTCACCGGAGGTATTCGCATCTCCACCATCAAGAGTACTCGTCACGGTCAAGACCTGGGGAAGGTCGGCCACCACTTCCACGTCGAGAAACGTCAGACTGCCGCGGTCATGCCCGCGAACGGCAAGGACATTATCACCCGCCACAAGCGCTGATGACGGGACATCAAAAACAAAACTGTCATAGGTGGCACAATTTTCATGAACGCGCAACCCGCCGGAGACGTCATGACCATTGACAAAGACCTGGACATCGTTGTCGATGGCAACGGACACCTTGACATTGCCAGCACCGCCGGGAAGAGTAAAATGTTTCCGGATCAGTATATCCGTGTTCACTGCCCACGAAGTCTTCACATGGGTCGCTGTGTTCAGCGGACAAGCACCGACACTGCCGAATCCGGCATTGCCCGTTGACCACGCCGCATCATTGAAACCGGGAGCTTCAAAACCCGCTCCCCCTCCCCATGCCACCTGGAGATACTTGTATCCGGTTGCATCATAAGGAATGATGGTGACGTTCGGCTGTGAAAACCCGAGCGCAGTCATGAACACCATCAGCGTGAGGGAAACAACAAATCTTTGGCAATTCATCATGAGTATAATTCTTCCCTTTTAATCGACTTCAGGATATCGGAATGGAGCGGTTGAGTTAACGTGAATCTTTCGCGCGTTGTGCGCGTACAGCATTTGCCACCCGTGACGCATAGACTTCAATGAGTTCATTTTCTCCGACAAACTTCCGGCCTGATGATGCATCCATGCGAACCAGCACTTTGCCCTGGTCGCCACCGGTCAATTTGAGTTTCCCGTCAGCACTGCGATTGGCAAACACCACAACATCTTCGTTCACGGCAAACCGGGCGGTGTGACTGTACGATTCTCCGACTGATCCGATTTCTCCCCCCGGCACTACGACAGTGATGGCACTCTCCGC
>CAZJYO010000151.1:0-7085 GCA_964550275.1 uncultured Chitinophagales bacterium | reverse complement strand
TGGAGAGTACCCGCGCATCAAGGAAATAGCGGGAGACGGCGTATTCTTCGGAGTAACCCATGCCTCCATGAAGTTGCATTGCTTCGCGCGTAACCCACTCTGCATCTTTGCATGCAAGGAGTTTCACCAGCGAGGCCTCGACTCCGCCTTCGTTCGTATCCATCATTGTTGCCACTTTATACGCAAGTTGCCGGCTCGCCTGAATTCTGGCCGCCATATGAGCAAGCTTGTGTGTTGTTAACGGAAAATTTGCAAGCGGTTGGCCGAAGAGTTTGCGCGACTTTGTGTAGGAGACCGCGGAACGGAACGCAGCTTCCATCACGCCTAATGCCCGCGCCGCCGTTTGAATTCTTCCTCCCGCAAACCCCTGCATCTGCAAATAGAATCCACGCCCTTCATCACCAATACGGTTTTCCTCCGGAACAACATAATTCTCAAAGGAAACGGAATAGCTGTGCATGCCGCGGTAGCCGATTGTCGGGATGGCTCTGCCTTCCACAACACCGCCTTCAGGTTGGACATGCTTGAAATGATACTCATCCTCGCCGGGCCGGTATTCTTTCTCAACGAGGAAAAGCGACAATCCCTTGTGGCCTGATTCCGGCGAACCCGTGCGCGCAAGAAGGCAAAACACATTCGACCTGCCGGCGAACGTCACCCAGGTCTTTTCACCATTGATCGCGTATCCGCCCTTCACAGGCGTTGCGCTGACCTTTACTGATGCAACGTCCGAGCCCGTATTTGGTTCCGTAACGGCAACACAAACCATGGTTTCGCCCGACGCAATTTTCGGCAGCCATTTTTTCTTTTGTTCTTCTGTTCCGCCCGCAAGCAAAGCTTTCGCGCATATTTCGGGCCGTGTCAACACGCTTCCCCCTGCGCCAAGACTTCCGCGGCTTAATTCCTCCGTTGCAATCATCATGACGAGATGATCCAGAAAACTTCCCCCGAACTCTGCGGGAATGGAGATCCCGAAAACGCCCAACTCTGCGAGTTGTTTAAGGACATCATCCGAGACACGCTGATCCTTGCGATGGGTTTCCTCGGCAATGGGCGCGATCACATCATCGGCAAACCTCGCGAACACGTCGCGGAATTCCTTGTGCATATCGTCGATTGCCGGATCGCCGGACAGGTCGCGCTCGCGTTCAAGTATCAAATCACCCAGATGAGACCAATCCGCGCTGTGGTTATGGAGTTTCAAATGATTGGCCATCTCGAAGAGCTCTTCCAGGGGCGCGGCCGAATGCAATCCGAAGTCCTGGTATGCATACTGCGTGTGCATGGCAAGCCGGATAATCGATTCCGAAACGTAGAGAACCGTCAGGTGTCGCTCGAATTCGCCGGCGCTTTCCTTTTCAGCATACTCAATCAATGCCTGGACGGCTGCTGCTTCCGCGAGAAACCGCGCAAGCTCCATGCTTTGCGGCTGAACGATATTGAACTGCGCCGCGCTCATGGTCCCGCCTTCCTCGATTTTCTTCGCAAGAGACTGGCCAAGGATATTCAATGCGTTGCGCTGGACGTTCGCGGCTCGTCGCATCAATGGAAGGTGATGCACCCGGACACTTGAATGTTCAATCGTGGGTAACAACGGTGCGCTCCAATTCTTTGAGAGTGTGACCAGTTGCCGTAATATCCGCGTCGGTGAGGATGTTGCCGCGCAAACCGGCGATGACATTCCACCAGTCGGTGCCGACAACGGCTTTATCCGCCAGCCGGTTGCCGTCAACTTCCGCACCCGAGCCATTCTTTGCGGCTTTGGTGTACGCGGCGGCGAGATGCAATGCCTCCAGTGCCTTTTCACGCGTTGGAGTCCAAGCTCGCTGGATCGGCTCAATCTGGTCCGGATGGAGAATCCACTTTGCCGCGTAACCGCTTCGTCTGGCTTCAAGCGCATCGAGTTCCGCAAGACGCAATGCCTCGCGCCGTTTTATAACCTGTCCGACAAATCCTTCTCCAAATTTTTTCGGATCGAGTGTATGGCCGTTGCTTAGTGCGTGATCATATTCTTCGCTGGAAATTCCTTCCGGCATCTTCGGTCTGATGGGGAGTGTCCCTGTTACGGCATCAACCGCATCTTTTCCGTGTGCGGCCGCTATGACAGGAAGCGCCTGACGCGCAAAGCCAAGATCTTTCGTCCACGATTCTGCTTCGACTCTCGCTCCCGTGGTCCGCGCGAAATCCCATGCACCAAAAATCAGCGTTGAAACACCGTCCAGTGCGGCGATGCGGTCAGCTTCGAGAAAAGCACGCGGTGATTCGATCAATACTTCAATGCTTACTGTGTTTGTGTGTCCCGCAAGCCGGAGAACGCTCTGAACAATGTCAATGACGTCGCGAACTTCGTCGGAGTGTTCTGTCTTCGGCAGGACGATTGCATCGAGCTTATCGCCGGCATTCGTGAGCACCGTGAGAACATCCTGTTCAAAATATTCTGTACGAATGTTGTTTGGACGGAATGCAACGATCCGGTTCCCGAAGTCGGTTGTATTCAGAACGTCCACAACAAATTCCCGCGCGAAAGACTTGTACTCCGGATGATCCGGTGAAGCATCTTCAAGATCATAAAAGAAGAAATCGACCGGCAGTTTGCAGACATTCTTCATGAGCTTCAGACTTGTCTCTTTTCCGTCGGTGGCCGGGTCTCCGCCTTGTTTCATCTTGAAGGCAGGAATAGCCATTTCGCCCCTTCGATAGTAAGGCACGCACAGTCCGCGTACCATTTCGGGCCTCAGGCGGTGCCGTGCTTGCGCTCCGCGGATTCTGCTGATGATATCGCTTTGCGTTGTCATTATCCGTTGACCTTGAAAATGGGGAAGTAGGAACATTTGCCATCGGCATAATCCGCGGCAAGCTCGGGGATATCATCGAATCCGTATTCGCGATGTCCGTTCAAGTGGGGCATCCATCCCGTGTCCTCAGCAAAGCGGATTGCCGTTCGTCCCTGGGGATAGCGCGCATAGTGGGTATGAACATGCTGATGGCGGTTGATGCACTCCATCGCCCGGATTGTTGTAATGGTCATGCCGTGTTTCCATCCAGCGGTGGTTACAACTCCCTGACGCGCGAGCGCCTTGATGGTGGCGCGGAGAACCGGTGATCCTACGTAATCAATAAAGATGCTTACGCCCAGTCCGCCCGTATGTTCCTGTACGATGGAGAGAAACTACTTTACTGATTCCTGGTATTTCTTCTTGTAATCTGCATCAGTGCGGTAACGATCTTCATCAAAATCGATGTCAGGAAACTGGCGCCGGTCAACCGGATAGATTCCCATTTTTTTGAATTCACACAAGCGTTCGTCGCTTGCGGAGAGCATAGCGACACGACATCCATTGAATTTTGCAAGCGCGAGTTCCGCGTACGATACACCACCGCCCCAACCCCACACGTGTGGAGCCGGACAATCCTCTTCCGTCATCTGAATGCGCCAGACTTTGTACGCAAGATTCCAGTTGGACCACGCCGTGATGTACCGGAGCGAGAACGCAGCCCACTGTTGTGGTGAAAACTCTGAATCTTCCGGAACCGGGATCACCTGATATTGATGAAGCTTTGTCTGCTTGGCGAGAAGCCCGATGGTTCCTTCTGCATCATACCCCAGAATTTTCTCCGGGTATCCAAACTTGTCCCATTTGCCGTTACAAAAAAGGACAGCGACGTCACCCGGCTTTACGGTGGTAACATTTCGGCCTATTTTCAGAATTCTGACAACACCCGCGTTGCCGATGACGACGCGGTCTTCTTTTCGTTGGATGCAAATATCCACGGGGCGCCTGTCGAGCGCATGAGACATGTTCCCTTCCCAGCATCCGTACATGGATTCGACGAGGACTTCCTGATCCGAGATATCATCAAATGTAAAGGACTCGCGCTTGAGTGCGGCAGGTTCTCCTCCTCGAATGTCTTTTCCCGCATGCAGAACCCATGCTTCGGTTGTAATCGACATGATTGACCCCCTGATGAAAAAAGCAGATGATGGCTTTTGAAATATGGTGCGGCGTTACGGTTTCAAGTTCGTACATCCTTTCGACTTTGTAAGTGATTGCCGACAAGTCTGGTGCGTCAAGACAACAGTTGAATTCCTACATGCTATTCAGTAGCTTTTTCCATGGAAAACGCCAGCCGCAACGCCATCGATCTCTCCCTCAACGTCGAAACAGTGAAAAAACTACTCACTGAGTTTCTCAGGGACGGGATAACCAACACCGGGTTCAAAAAAGCCGTCATTGGAATATCGGGGGGAGTGGATTCCGCGGTTTCGGCGTATCTTGCCGTTGGTGCGCTAGGCAAGGAAAACGTTCTAGGTGTGCTTATGCCACATAGCGTTAGCAGCCGGAAGAGCGAAGAGGATGCACGAGTGGTTGCAGCCAGTCTGGGCATTCGTATTGAGGTTGTTCAGATCACTCCGATGGTGGATGCCTTTCTCCATCAATGCAAGATCAAAGATCGACTCCGGATCGGGAATATCATGGCGCGTCAGAGAATGATTGTGCTGTATGATATTTCGGCGCGTGAAAGCGCTTTGGTGGTCGGAACCAGCAACAAGACAGAAATCTTTCTTGGGTATGGAACACTCTTCGGCGATACGGCGTGCGCCCTCAATCCCCTTGGCGATCTCTACAAAACTCAGGTCTGGCAGCTTGCCCGTGCGTTGGGGGTTCCTCAACAAGTCATTGACAAAAAGCCATCGGCGGACCTTTGGAGCGGTCAAACTGACGAGGAAGAGCTCGGATTCAGCTATGAACAGGTTGATCGGCTGTTGTATTGCATGATTGATGAGCGGAGAAGCGTTGCCGAACTTCTGGAGCGCGGGTTTGACGAAAAGTTCATTGCCCGCGTGCGAGGGATGATTCGCAAGAACCAGTTCAAACGTCAGCTTCCGTTGATTGCCAAGGTCTCAAACAGGACGGTGAACGTTGATTTCCGTTATGCGCGGGACTGGGGAATATGAGTGAAGAGATTCAGTCCTCAACGTTGTATGTGGTCAGCACACCAATTGGAAATCTTGAAGATATAACTCTGCGCGCTTTGAGAATCCTCGGTGGAGTGGATATGATTGCCGCAGAGGATACTCGCAAGAGCCGTCTCCTGCTTGAACACTTTCAGATCCACAAACCTCTCGTCAGTTATTATAGTTATAACGAACATCGTCGCATTCCGGAACTCCTCAAGAGTCTTAAAGAAGGGAAGTCCATTGCGGTAGTAACGGATGCAGGAACACCGGGCGTTTCCGACCCTGCCTACGCGCTGGTTGCCGCCTGTATTGAGGCAGGAATCCGCGTTGTTCCTGTTCCCGGTGCGAGTGCCTTGCTCGCCGGACTCGTAGCAAGCGGTTTGCCTACTGATGGTTTTGTCTTCGAGGGATTTCTTCCGGTTAAAAAGGGAAGACAACGCATCTTTGAACGGTGGAAGGAGGAGGAGAGGACGATTGTGCTGTACGAGTCTCCCTTTCGGGTTGTACGGACTTTGAAGGATGTTCTGGAAAAGGTTGGGAATAGGCGAGTAGTTGTTGCCCGCGAACTGACAAAGAAGTTTGAAGAAATTCTTCGCGGTGATGTTGCGGGGGTGTTGCAGGAAATGAACAAAAAAAAGCCTCGGGGAGAATACGTGATCATTCTTGAAGGTGCATCATCCCGTGAGGGACAATGAAGAAGGCCACAACGATAAAAAAGCGCGTTGAAAAAGAACTTCGCCTCAACGAAACCAGCCACCCGCTCCTCTACGAGGTCAATGTACGCGTTCTCCTTGCAGAACTTTCTGCTGTTGCCGGGAAAAGGATAACCCTCGCAACGATCCCGGACGCTGTTCTTGACGAGTGGAAGTCATTCGGGTTTGATGCGATTTGGTTGATGGGTGTTTGGGAAACAGGAGATGTCGGACTGCAGATCGCCAAAACCGAGCCGGGTCTTCGCGAAGAATATGCAAAGATCCTTCCCGGTTTTTCTGACGAGGATATCATCGGATCTCCCTATGCGGTACAAGCATATTCAGTTCCCAAGAGGATGGGAGGGCGGCAGGGACTGATGGAGTTAAGAAAGCGTCTGGCTGAACGCGGGCTCGGGTTGATTCTTGATTTCGTTTGTAATCACACCGCGCGGGATCATGACTGGGTTTCAAAACACCCTGAGTTTTATGTGCAATGTGCGGCTGGCTCGGATATGGCGTTTCCGGTTTCAACCAGGAACGGAAGGAAGTCGATCGCGTTCGGAAGGGATCCCTACTTTCCGGGCTGGACTGACACTGCGCAGTTGAACCATTTGCATCGCGGCATGCGGTCGGCTTTAATTGGCGAACTCCTTACGATTGCTTCCCTGTGCGATGGAGTCCGGTGTGATATGGCAATGCTGGTGCTTTCTGATATTTTCATCCGGACGTGGGGAGAAGCCGCGTTGCCCGGGGAGAAAGATGTTGCCCAAGGCGAGTTCTGGGAAGACGCCATCAACAAAGTCAAGAAGGAAAATCCCCGCTTTGTTTTCATTGCTGAAGCGTACTGGGATCTTGAGTGGAAATTGCAACAAACGGGATTCCGATGGACGTATGACAAAAAACTTTACGATCGGTTGTTGCGCGAAGGTCCTGTTTCTGTGTTCAATCATTTGTGTGCGGAAAACGACTATCAGTCAAAGTCCGTACGATTCATTGAGAACCACGACGAACCGCGCGCTGCGCATGTATTGCAACCGGAAGCATGGCATTTTGCCGCGGCAACAATTGCTTCGACAACTCCTGGTATGGTTCTTCTCCACGAAGGACAGTTGGACGGCCGCAAAAAGAAACTTCCCGTTCAGCTTGGACGGCATCTACATGAACCAATTCACGAGGCGACAAGATCATTTTACCGCAGACTTCTTGGCGTTGTCTCCCGTGAGCCGTTTCGGCATGGGAACTGGAAGCTTCTTCAAACGAAATCCGCCTGGCATGAGAATCATTCATTTGAGAACATTCTCGCGTTCTGGTGGAAAGATGAAAAGGCAATGCGATTGGTCGTCGTGAACTACGCGCCGCGCAACAGTCAGTGTTACGTGGAAATTCCCGCTGAATTTCTTCAAGGCAGTCGTTTCGAGTTCCGTGACCTGCTG
>CAZJYO010000150.1:0-7101 GCA_964550275.1 uncultured Chitinophagales bacterium | reverse complement strand
GCCGATATGATCATTCTGGCGAGCCATCATACCTCGCCGATCCGAAGTTTGCTCATGGGGAGCAGAACGTACGATATTATCAAGAAAGCAACGTTTCCGATTCTGAGAATAGTCCGATAAGGAACAGAGAAGCAATGTCAACATGGATAGAACGCTGGGACCCTGAGGACAGGAATCTTTGGGAGTCGGGAGGGAAGAAAGTTGCGTGGCGAACACTGTGGATAACCACAAGTACGTTGACGCTTTCGTTCGCAACATGGTTTATGGTGAGTGCGATCGTCACGAAACTTCCCGGCATCGGATTCAGCTTCGATACGCAACAGTTATTCTGGCTTGCGGCAATGCCCGGACTTGCGGGCGGAACCTTGAGAATCATTCACACATTCTTATTGCCGATGTACGGAACTCGGCATGTCATCACCGTTGCAACTCTGATCAAACTCATTCCATGTATTGGAATCGGACTGGCGGTGATGGACCCTGCGACGCCGTACTGGGTATTCATGGTTCTCGCGTTTACGGCTGGATTCGGGGGCGGCGATTTTTCATCGTACATGCCAAGCACGAACCTTTTTTTTCCGAAGCGCTTGAAGGGAACGGCGCTCGGGATTCAGGCGGGAATCGGGAATTTTGGCGTTTCGCTTGCGCAGTTCATGACCCCGGTGATGTTGGGAGTTGCAACATACGGCGCGGCGGGAGTCTTTACGAAAGTCAATCCGCAAACGAAAGAGGTTCTCGGAACGTCGGAGATGTATCTCCAAAGCGCGGCATTCTGGTATATTCCGCTGTTGATACTCATGACCTTTGTATGCTGGTGGATGCTGAGAAGTGTTCCGGTCAAAGCATCGTTCAAAGAGCAACTCGATATTTTCAAAGATAGGCACACGTGGTTCTGCACGATTACCTACATGATGACATTCGGAACATTCTCGGGTTTTTCCGCCGCGTTCCCGATGATGATAAAAAGTCTCTACGGAACTTTTCCCGATGCACCCGACCCGTTGCAGTACGCGTTCTATGGACCGCTCATCGGTTCGGCAAGCCGCGTCCTGTTTGGTTTTGTTTCTGACAAAACCGGTGGTGCAATTCTCACGACGATCACCGGCATGGGTCTCCTCGCCGGTTCTTTCATGATGATAACGATGGGACTTGTCGCCCCGACGGGAATGGAACAGTTTCCGATGTTCGTCGGTGTGATGCTTGGAATGTTTTTCTTTGCAGGAATTGGAAACGCCGCGACGTTCAGACAGTATCCGATAATTTTCCAGCACAATCCCAGACAGGCATCCGGTGTCATAGGCTGGACTGCCGCAGTCGCAGCATACGGTCCGTTCCTCTTTTCTTCCATTATCGGAACGGTGATCGGAAGCACGGGCGGCGCAAACGGCTTTTACTGGGGTCTCATCGGGTTCCTCGTCATCGCCACGTGGGTGAACTGGAATTACTACAACAAGGAAGGATGTGAAAGACCGAGCTAAGGAACGGTTATGAAAGGTCGGGTTGGTACAATATTTCTTGGGATTGCTCTGGCGATAAGTGTGGCGATATTTTTCAGTTCGTACGCGACCGGCTACCGTCTTCCCGGAAATCACGAAGGGTACGAACCGGTTCAGCCCATTGCATTCTCGCATCGCCTTCACGCCGGTGAGCTCGCCGTCTCCTGCATCCATTGCCACTCTGGCGCGGAGTCAAGCCGCCATGCCGGCATACCGGCGGCCGGTACATGCATGAACTGCCACAAGTTTATCACAGCGCCGTTTGTGGAAGTGAAAGCTGAAAATGACCTCGCAGCAAAAGAGAACCGCGAACCGCGGCGGATCGTCTCGCCGGAACTGCGGAAGTTGTATGACGCCATCGGCCTCGATGAAGAACGCACACCCGACCCCGTGCGGGCACTGCAACCCATCCGGTGGGTCAAGGTACACAATGTTCCGGATTTTGTCTCATTCAACCACAGTGCTCATGTGAATGCCGGTGTGGAATGTAGAACGTGTCACGGACAAGTTGAAACAATGGAGCGCGTAAGACAAGTATCAGACCTTTCCATGGGAATGTGTGTGAACTGCCACCGGGAGGCAACCCTCAATGGTGTCAAGGGGAAGGCGATGGAAGCATCAACGAATTGTGTAGTGTGTCATTACTGACAAAACCTCAATGTGTTTGTGATGTGAAGTTTGTGACGTGAGATTTCATGGTGACCGACAATGGATAAATCGAGTTCAAAACACCAGGTGGATATCGACCGCCGCACATTTCTAAAGCTTGCCGGTTTCAGCTCTGCCGTCACCGTAGTTGCAGGGTGCCAGCAAGCAAGCGTTGAGAAAGCGATTCCCCTGCTGATCAAACCCGAGGAGATCACTCCGGGATTGGGGATGTGGTACGCGTCAACGTGCGGAGGTTGCAATGCGGCCTGTGGTGTGTTGGCAAAAAACCGGGATGGACGCCCCGTCAAGCTCGAAGGGAATCCGGAACATCCGCTCTCGCGCGGGGGCTTGTGTGCTGCGGGACAGGCATCGCTGCTTTCACTGTACGATTCACAACGTTTGCACTTTCCGATGCTGGAACGGAAAGAATCTTCGTGGGAGGTCATTGACCGGGCCGTCATTGAGGAATGTGAGCGGATCAAGGCAACAGGGGGCGCGGTGCGAATTCTGAGCGGTTCGGTCACGAGCCCGACAACGCTCGCTGCAATCGCGCGGTTTGTTGCGGGCTTTAAGGATGCAAGGCATGTTGTCTATGATGCGCTGTCAGTTTCCGCGATTCTTGATGCGCACGAACGAACGCACGGAGCGCGGGTTCTCCCGCACTACCACTTTGATCGCGCCGAAGCGATCGTCAGCTTCGATGCGGACTTTCTCGGTACGTGGATCTCGCCGGTGGAATTCACGGCGGGGGATCGGGTCGGCCGCTCTTTGGAAGGAACGACTCCAAAGTTCTCCCACCATGTCCAGATCGAATCACGATTATCGCTGACGGGGAGCAATGCGGATCGGAGGGTGCGCGTTACGCCACTCGAAATGCGGGAGATGATCCGGCGGCTGGCTGCACGGATTGCGTCTCTTGCCGGTGAACTCACGGCAGACAGCAATGACGAAGCAGTGGCCGAACTTGCAATCCGCCTCTGGAAATCACGAGGGAAGTGCCTTGTGGTGTGCGGTGTGAATGATCTTCAGTCTCAGCTTCTCATCAATGACATCAACCATCAGCTGGGGAACTACGGCTCCACCATGGACATCGACAGGCCGTCGCGCCAAATGCAAGGAAGTGATTCGGAACTCCGGAGATTGCTCGACGAATTGGGGGAGGGAAGAGTTGCCGCACTCCTCATGCATAACTGCAACCCCGTGTATGACCTCCCGAACGGCGCGGATTTCGCGGATCATTTGAAACGCGTTTCTCTTGCCATCAGCACCGCAGAACGTCTCGACGAGACGGCAAGTGCAACAAGGATCGTCTGCCCGGAACCCCACTGTCTTGAACGCTGGAGCGATGCCGAGCCGGTTGCCGGAACGTGCAGTATCGGCCAGCCCGCCATCGCACCGTTCGGCAAAACACGTCCCCTGGCGGAGAGTCTTTCTGCCTGGATGGGAATGCGCCGACCAATGTACGACTTGATACGGGATGAGTGGGAGAGAAATGTGTTCACGCGGCAAACGACTGTGAAATCATTCCGGATGTTTTGGGACAAGTCGGTGCACGATGGATTTGCCATGGTCGATCCACCTCCTGCAAAAGGAAGAGCATTCAACCGTTCCGCTGTAGGGGTAATGAAGGTCGGGGCACCAAGTGAAAAAAGTGAGGCGGGCGTGTTTGATCTGGTTCTGTATCCCACGGTTGTAATGCTGGATGGACGCCACGCACATAATCCGTGGTTGCAAGAACTGCCCGATCCGGTGACCAAGATTGTATGGGACAACTACGCGTCAATTTCTCCCGTCGCTGCCCGGCAGCATGGCCTGCAGGAATCCGATGTGGTGCGACTCGAAGCGAATGGCCGGGCCTTCGAGGTCCCTGTTCACATTCAACCGGGCCAGCACGAACGTGTTGTCGCGGTTGCGCTTGGTTATGGACGCAAAGACACGGATCGGTTCACCACGATCGGCCCCCAATGGTTTGAAGCAGAGCCCACGGTACCCGCGGGAGGACTTGTTGGCAAGAACGCTGCGCCTTTCCTCACCTTTGCCGATGGCAGCATTCAGTATGATGCACAAACAGTATCCATAACAAAAACCGGGAAGAAGCATCTCCTTGCGTCAACACAGGAACATCATTCCCTTCACGTTCCCGAACACCTTGCCCCGAAAAATGGTGAACGACGTCCTATCGTCCAAGAGACTACTTACCATGACTACCGGAAGAATCCCGGTTCCGGGAGCTTTTCCCAGCACGAGCTTCTCAACATGTGGCCTGAAGAGCACAAGTACAGCGGGCACCGCTGGGGGATGGCGATTGACCTGACGGCTTGCACGGGATGTTCAGCTTGTGTTATCGGTTGCATGGCGGAGAACAACATTCCTGTTGTCGGGAAGGATGAAGTTATGCGAAACCGTGAGATGACATGGATCCGCATCGATCGGTACTACACGGAGAAAGATGATGATGTGACGGTCGCGCATCAACCAATGATGTGCCAGCACTGTGACCACGCGCCCTGTGAGACTGTGTGCCCCGTACTCGCGACCGTCCATAGCGATGAAGGGCTGAACCAGCAGGTGTACAATCGATGTGTGGGCACCCGGTATTGCTCCAACAACTGTCCCTACAAGGTCCGCCGCTTCAATTGGTTCGAGTACGAGCACGGCGATGATATGCACAAGCTGGTGTTGAATCCGGACATCACTGTGCGTGAACGCGGCGTGATGGAAAAATGCTCGTTGTGCATCCAGCGGATCCAGGAAGGCAAGATCGAAGCAAAGCGGAATGGCGTACCGGTAAGGGATGGGTCGGTGAAACCTGCCTGCCAGCAATCGTGTCCGGCAAACGCCATTGTCTTTGGCGATATGAATGATCCCGAAAGTGAGATCACCAGAAAGGTGAAAGATCCCCGCTACTATCGTGTCCTTGAAGAGATCGGTGTCCGTCCTTCTGTGGGATATATGACCCTTGTCCGTAACGATGACGGAGGCGTGCATCATGGCTGAGGTCTTCTCAATTCTCCGCAAGCCGCTTATCCTCGGCGAAAAAACGTATGCTGATGTTACAAACGACGTTGCGGCACCGCTCGAAGCAAAATCTTCCATGGCGTGGTGGTGGACGTTCATCGTATCACTCGCCATGCTCGCAGTGGGAATTGTCGCAGTGACATACCAGCTCGCTGTCGGTATCGGCACGTGGGGCCTCAACAATACCGTCGGTTGGGCATTCGACATCACAAATTTCGTTTTCTGGATTGGGATCGGACACGCGGGGACACTGATCTCCGCCATTTTGTTCTTGTTCAAGCAGCGCTGGCGTACTTCCGTGAATCGCTCTGCCGAGGCGATGACCATCTTTGCCGTGATCTGTGCCGGACTCTTTCCGATCATCCACATGGGTCGACCGTGGTTGGCATTCTGGGTGATACCGTATCCGAATATGCGTGGTCCGCTGTGGGTGAATTTCCGATCGCCGCTGGTCTGGGATATGTTTGCCATCGGAACCTATTTCACGATATCGCTTGTGTTTTGGTATGTGGGTCTCATCCCGGACCTTGCGACACTACGCGACCGCGCACAAACCAGAATCAGAAAGTTCCTGTACGGACTCTTCAGTCTCGGTTGGAATGGTTCGAATAAAACATGGTCACGATACGAGGTTGTGTATTTGCTCCTTGCCGGACTCGCCACGCCGCTGGTGGTCTCGGTACACACCATTGTCAGCTGGGACTTTGCCACTTCAGTAATTCCCGGCTGGCATGCCACAATCTTCCCGCCATACTTTGTCGCGGGCGCGGTCTTCTCCGGCTTTGCCATGGTGCTGACACTGATGCTGATTGTACGCAAGGTTTTGCACTTCGAAGACTATATCACGCTTCACCACATCGAGTCCATGTGCAAAGTGATCATTGCGACGAGCGGGATGGTGGCGTTGGCATATACAACGGAGTTTTTTATAGCAATGTATTCGGGCAATGATTACGAACGGTTCGCCCTCATTAACAGGGCGTTCGGTCCGTATGCGTGGGCATACTGGATCATGGTGACATGCAATGTCGTTGTGCCTCAACTGTTGTGGCGGCAGAGAATCCGGCGGAACATTGCCATGGTCTTCATGATTGCCATCTTCATTAATGTCGGAATGTGGTTCGAGCGCTTTGTGATCATCGCTATATCTCTGACGCGCGATTACCTTCCCGCAAGTTGGGCAAGTTACACACCAAGCACTGTCGAGGTGGCCACATTCGTGGGAAGTTTCGGTCTCTTCTTCGCGCTCTTTCTTCTGTTCGCGCGCCTCCTGCCCATGATTGCGATCGGCGAGGTGAAGGGAGTGCTCGGGTATGGCCGGCAGGGAAAGGGAGGCCACTCGTGAGCAAGCGTCTGCTGGTGAGTGTTTTCGGGCATGAGAGCGATATCCTTGGTGCAACGCGGGCCGCGCGTGAAGCTGGATATACTATTGAAGATGTCTTTACGCCGTATGCGGTCCATGGCCTTGATGCCGCGCAAGGTCTCAAGAAATCACGGCTTCCTTTCGTGTGTTTCGGCCTTGGGCTCACCGGTGCGGCAGCAAAGCTCTGGTATCAGTTGTGGACTTCGGCAACGAGTTGGCCGGTGAACGTAGGAGGCAAGCCGCTGAAATCGGTGCCGGCCTTCGTACCCGTAACGTTTGAGATCATGGTGCTGTTCGCCGGCGTCGGGACGGTGATCGCATTGTTGATCGCAAGCCGCCTGTGGTTCGGGAGAAAACCGAAAGTGCTGTACGAACGGTCGACAGACGATCGGTTTATTCTCGTGCTGGAAGAAACGGACGCAATGTTTGATGTGAAGGAAGTGCGAAAACTGTTCGATCGGTTTAACCTCATTGCCATGGAGGAGCAGATGGAAGGGTCCGTCCGTCTCGTCCCGCGAAAGGAGGCTGCGGCGTGGGCCGAAGCGCATTAAATATTCTTTTGCTGATTTCCCTGGC